>NZ_QSFR01000016.1:0-48941 GCF_003467925.1 Collinsella sp. AM43-1
GTCGTTTCCGTGCCCCTGGATTGGGTCATAGTGTCTGTCGTATGCCTATCCTGCGACGTCTCAACCCTCGCAGCGGAAGATATCCAATCCCCTACGCTTGACGGTAATGATCGAAGAAGTCGGCGAGGTCCTCGAGCGACTCTTTGAGCACTTCCATACGCGGCAGGTACACGATGCGGAAGTGGTCGGGCTCGGCCCAGTTAAAGCCGCCGCCGCGGGTGATCAGGATCTTCTTCTCGTGCAGCAGGTCGAGGGCGAACTGCTCGTCATCTGTGATGTTGAATTTCTTGACATCCATCTTGGGGAAGATATAGAACGCCGCGCGGGGCTTGACCACCGAGATGCCATCGATCTTGCTGAGCGCCTCGTACACAAAGTTGCGCTGCTCATACACACGACCGCCAGGACGGATGTAGTCGTTGACAGACTGGTGTCCGCCGAGTGCCGTCTGAACGATCGACTGAGCCGGCACGTTGGAGCACAGGCGCATGTTGGAGAGCATGTTGATGCCCATGATGAAGTCGCTCATGCAGCGTTGGTTGCCCGAAAGCACCATCCAGCCAATACGATAGCCCGCGATCATGTGCGACTTGGACAGACCGCTAAAGGTAACGCAGGGCAGGTCGGGGGCGAGCGAGGCAATCGAGACGTGCTCGTAGCCGTCCATGCACAGGCGGTCGTAGATCTCATCGGCAAAGATCATCAGCTGATGCCTGCGCGCAACCTCGACGATGCCCTCGAGCACCTCGCGCGGATAGACGGAACCCGTGGGGTTGTTGGGGTTGATGATGACGAGGGCTTTGGTCGCGCTCGTGATCTTGGACTCCATATCCTCCAGGTCGGGATACCAATCCGCCTGCTCATCGCACAGATAGTGCACGGGATGACCGCCGGCAAGGGTTGCGCACGCCGTCCAGAGAGGATAGTCGGGGCTGGGGATCAGAATCTCGTCGCCATTGTCGAGCAGCGCGTTCATCGAAAGCTGAATGAGCTCGGATACGCCGTTGCCTGTGTAGATATGCTCCATCTGAACGTTGGGCAAGCCCTTGATCTGCGAATACTGCATGATCGCCTTGCGCGCGGAGAACAGGCCACGCGAGTTGGAATAGCCTTCGCAGTCGGGCAGCTGCTGGCGCATGTCCTTGATGACCTCATCGGGCGTGCGGAAACCGAAGGGCGCCGGGTTGCCGATATTGAGCTTGAGGATGCGCTCGCCCTCGTCCTCCATACGGGCGGCCTCGTCGACGACGGGACCGCGCACGTCATACAGGACGTTATCGAGCTTGGTGGATTTAGAAAAAGTACGCATGGTGGCGCTCCTTGCAATTTGAGCTGAGGGATGGGGTTCGGGCTTGGAATCGTTGCGGGGAGATGATTCCTCGCCTTGGTCGGCGTCACCGGCGAGCAGCCAGGTAACATCGACCTCCAAAATACGGGCGAGCAGCTCTGCCACATCGCGCCGCGGAATCGTCTTGCCGCTCACATATTGGCTCATCTGACTCTTGCCGAGTTTTTTGCCGAGCATCTCCGATGCGCGGATTACGTCCGACTGGCGAACGTCGCGATCGGACATAGTCTGTCGCAGGCGATCGCTAAACGTCTCTTGGGCCACAGGAACCTCCTTGCTGGCAAAGTTCAATTTATAGAACACGAATTGAACCAGGGTTCAATTTAGCAAGCAGTATAGCGCGGCACCTCATTTGAAAGTTCAATTTCAAAAATAAAATGAGCCAAACCTCGAGATTTATCCCAAAGCGACAACGGCGTGCGCTCATTTAGAGGTATTCAAGGAATCGAGCGGCGGCAAGTGAAACATCGGCCGTTCGATATATGGCGTTGATCTGCCGATGGGGATGTCCTTCGAGCGAACGAATGGCGACATTGAACTGGCAGCGGCGCAAGATGAGCGCCGGAAGGACGCTCACGCCCAGGCCGTCCTCGACCATGGCCATAATCGCATAGTCATCCCAGGTCGACAGCTTTGAGCGCACGGTCAGCCCCGCCCGACGGAACAGCGGCGTAATCTCGTCATCGGTGCCGCGTTCTAGCAGAATAAACTGCTCGTTGGCCAAATCGGCAAGAGAAACGACCTCCGCCGTGGCAAGCAAAGAGTCTGCCGGTACTACCGCCATCAACTCGTCGCGCACCAAAGACCGCGATGCCATGCCGTTTTCTCGGGGCCCACGTGGGATAAAGCCCAGGTCGCAACGACCCTCAGCCACCCATTGTTCAATCTCTGAGTAATCGCCCATCAGCAACTCATAATCGACGTCCGGGTGATCGGCGCGAAAGCGCGCAATCACCGGCGGCAGCACGTGGGTCGCCACACTCGAAAACGTACCGATGCAGATTTTGCCGCGCATGAGCCCACGCATCTCATCCACGCGTCGCTGCAGGCGGCCAAACTCTTCGCATAACGCCTCGACTGCCGGCATGACCTGCCGCCCGTCGGCAGAAAGTGTCACGCCCTCGCGACTGCGGTCGAGTACCTTAAAACCCCAGTCTGCCTCAAGGTCGCCCACCATGCGGCTCACGCCCGACTGCGAATAGCTCAACCGCTCTGCAGCACGCGTAAAGCTGCCGGCACGCACCGTCTCGAGCAGCACTTGCATCTTTTGGATATTGGTCTCCACGGCACGCCTCCACCTTTACATGAGTTTTTGTCATGTTTGCCATGCATTATATTCGCTTTTCTTCTAAAGCCAGTTCACCCATAGTGAACATGCTCGGATATAGAGGGGATGTCAGCGCATGAACAACGGACTGTTTACGTACTTAGCAGCATTGCTATTGTTTGGCTCCAACGGCATCATCGCCGCTGCCATCGCGCTGCCGAGCTCCGATATCGTGCTGCTGCGCACGTTTTTGGGCGCACTCTCGCTTGTCACCATCCTCGCCATCACCCAACGCCATAAGTTGCAGGCGCCATCTCGCCCCCGCGAAGCCGCAGCCCTGATCCTCTCGGGAGCCGCGCTGGGTGCCAGCTGGATTTTTCTGTTCCGCGCCTACCAGACGATCGGCGTCGGCGTATCCTCGCTGCTGTACTACTGCGGCCCCATCATCGTCATGGCCCTCTCGCCGTTTATCTTTGGCGAAAAACTGACCGGGGGCAAAATCGCCGGCTTTATCGCCGTCGCCTGCGGCGCTTTTCTCGTTGCAGCGCAGGATCTCGGCGGCAACATGCCCATTGCGGGCATCGTCTGTGGCATTGCCTCGGCCTTCTGCTACGCGTTGATGGTCATCGCCAGCAAAGGCGCGCCACACATCGAAGGCCTCGAGAACTCTGCACTCCAGGTGAGCGCCGCCTTTGTGACCGCGCTGGTCCTCACGCTCGTCACCCAAGGCGCCCCCTCGTTCTTTTCCCCCGGTATCGCCGCAAGCATCGATTGGCGTGCCGTCGCTATGCTCGGCGTCGTCAACACCGGCGTCGGCTGCCTGCTTTACTTTAGCGCCGTCGCCAGGCTGCCCGTGCAGACCGTCGCGGTTGTCGGCTACCTCGAGCCGCTTTCGGCCGTTGTGTTCTCCGCCATCCTTTTGAGCGAAGGCATAACGCCGGTCCGCCTGATGGGCGCCGCGCTCATCATCGGCGGCGCGGTCTTTTGCGAACTCGCCGGCAAACGCGCAAGCACCAAGGCTGGTATCGCCCAGGCAGCGCGCGCTTAAGGGACATTTTCTCGGGGCGCATGCGGGATAAAGCCCAGGTCGCAGTGGCCCTGCACCTCACGGGAGATGCAGGGCCATTTTGCATTGCAGTAAAGCTATGGGCTACGAACGACGCGGCTCGGGAACCACGAGCCTATCGGGGCTCGCGCCCTCGGCATCCATCAGGCTCACGTAGCGAATCGATGGGTCATCGTAGGTCGCGTAGTAATAATTGCCCGTACGCGCGCTAAAGCATCCGGTGTAGATGGTCTTCTCGAACTTGCCGTCGCCCATCTTGGACGCTCCCTCGATCATCGCCACGCCCTCGAGCGAGCGGAACATGCGGACGACGTTTTCGGCCTCGCTGCCCTTTTGCGGGTAATTGGCATTGAGGTAGGCCGCCTTTACAAAACGGCTCGGCGAATAGCAGTCGCCCGGAATACCGCGCATGCCGGCACCAGCGCCATAGGGCTTGAGCTCGGCGGCGCGCCATGTCGCCGTCTGCGGAAAATCGCTGGTGGCGGTGATATAGGTGCGCAGGTTTTCCATATGCCACGGGAAAGTCGGCTGGTTGGCAAGGGTATCGACCGGGTCGTCGTATACATGCAGGCCGTCGGCCATCATCTCGACCACGATACTGCGCTGGCTGTCGCCGATAATCCAATGGAGCAGCGACACGCCCAGGCCCTCGCCGGCAGATTTGGCGACAATCACCGTATCGCGCAGTGCAGCCTCGGCCTCGTCGACCGTCGAGAACGTCGCCGCCACCCACAGGGGAAACTCGTAGGCCGCGATATTGGTCTTGCCATCAACCGGCCCCTCGGCATACTCGGCATAGCCGGGAAAGTTGAGCCCCGCCACAGCCAGGCCCGCATCGTTGCCGCAATCGAAAAACATGGGATAGTTCTTGTAATCGATACACATACCGATTACCGCATGCGCCGCCGTCGCATCGTCGATAAACGAGTACGGGATGTGGAACCCGCGGGGCACCACGCGAACCTGCTCGCCGTATCCAAAGCTCCAGTCGAGGTTGCGGCCCAGATACATGTGGCCGGAATTATCGGTAAATCGAATGCTCGTGCACATAGCGCCTCCTAGCTCAATGTTCTTACTAAGGTCATTGTCACCAAACAAAGGAGCGCTAAACAAAAAAGTCCGGACATGACAACAATGTCATACCCGGACTAAAAACGACGAGGTGCGGTGCTTTGGTCCCCTTAGACCAACTTTCCAAGACAGTGATCAATCATGTGCTGGATCATTTGCGCCTCAAAGCCTGCGTAATCGCGGCGGCACTCCTTCATCTTGCCGTCGACGATCTGGTCAAAGGCAACCTTGCACTTGATATAGCGCGTGGACTTGGTGACCTCCTCGTGCGTCAGGCAGCTCTCCTCCATCTTGCTGGCACCCAGGCCAAACACCAGACGGGGGTTGTAGAGCACGTGGGGCTCGCCGGCGTCGTCCAGGTAGACGCAAACCTTCTTGGTAACGCCAATCTGGTTAGCGGCAAGGCAGCCGGCATCGTCGAGCGACTTGATGGTATCGATCAGGTCCTGAGCAACCGACTCGTCCTCGACGGTCGCAACCTCGCAACGCTGGGACAGGATAGCCTCGTCGTGGCAAAGCTCTTTAATCATACGTTCCTCCATAGGGGTCGTTGTAACCGCTTAAGTATACGGTACCTACACAATTTCATGCGAAAGATACCGCCCGTCCGTTACAAACCGCCGAACATCAACATGTGAGGAACACCAACTTCACAAAGGCGATATAGTGGGTGGGTTCGTGTCAATCGGCCTAAACTCGGGGCCGAACAAGGAAAGGGTATGCATGGACGAACTTTTTCACGTCAGTGAGCGCAAGTCCACAATCGGGACCGAACTTCGCGCTGGACTGACAACATTCCTGGCGATGGCCTACATCATCGCCGTCAACCCCGCAGTGCTCTCGGGCGCCGGCATCGATGCGGGAGCGCTCGCCTGCGCCACTTGCCTGGGCGCCGGCATCATGACCATCTGCATGGGCATCTTCGCCAACCGTCCGCTCGCATGCGCGTCGGGCTTAGGCGTCAACGCGATGATCGCTGGAATCACCACCACCGTCTGCGGCGGTGACTGGCACGTGGCCATGAGCGTCATCTTCCTTGAGGGCGTCGTCATCTTGCTGCTCGTGCTTTGTGGCCTGCGCGAGGCCATCATGGACGCCATCCCGGTTGTCCTGCGTCACGCCATCTCGGTGGGTCTGGGCCTGTTCATCGCCATGATTGGCCTGTGCGATGCCGGCATTATCACCGCTGGCGCCGGTACACTCGTCGGTCTGGGCGACATCACCTCCCCCACCTTCATCGTCGGCATCATCTCCATCCTGGTGACGGTCGCCCTCGCCTGCCGCAACGTCCCCGGCTCGCTGCTCATCGGCATCATCGTCGCCGTTATCGCCGGTATCCCCCTGGGTGTGACCCAGGCTCCGACCGGCATCATCGCCCCGCTCGACTTCTCGAGCATCGGCGGCCCCATCGCCGACGCCGGCGGCGTGCCCGCCATCGTCAAGGTCCTTACCGACCCCACGCTCCTCGTCATCTCGTTCTCGCTGCTCATGAGTGACTTCTTCGACACCATGGGCACCGCGATGGCCGTGGCCAAGCAGGGCGAGTTCCTCACCGACGACGGCAACGTCGAGAATATCAAGGAGATCCTGATCGTCGACTCCGCCGCCGCTGCTGTGGGCGGTTTCATGGGCGTCTCCTCCATCACCACCTTCGTCGAGTCCACTTCCGGCGCCGCCGACGGTGGCCGCACGGGCCTCACCTCCGTCACCACCGGCGTGCTGTTCATTCTCGCCGCGTTCTTCTCCCCCATCGTCACCATCGTTTCCAGCGCCGCCACCTGCGGTGCTCTGGTCTACGTTGGCTACCTCATGATGAGCGAGGCCTCCGAGATCGACTGGTCCGACGTGTCGCAGGGTTTCCCGGCGTTCATGATTGTCGCCGGCGTACCCTTCACCTACTCCATCTCTGCCGGCATTGGCCTGGGCTTTATCGCCTACGTGATCGTCGCGCTCTTTAAGGGCGAGGCCTCCAAGATCAAGCCGCTCATGTGGATTGCAGCCCTTGCCTTCCTCGTCTACTTCTTCGTGGCGTAACGGTACAGTCTGCCAAAGCAGAACACAAAAGCGCGGAGTCGCATCGAGCGGCTCCGCGCTTTTCTTTTAAAGCCAGGCAACGCACGGACGCGCGATGTATTGCTTCCCAAGTTTTGGACATTTTGCCCTCCAAACGGCACTACCGCCGGCTACATCCTGCAGATATGCTGGGCGTAATCGCATAGGCCCTATGAGGATGGGAGCAACCATGGCCGCCCTGTTCACGACCCCCAAGCGCAATGACAAAACCTCTGGAGCCCATTTTATCGAGCCCGACGCACGCCGTCGCACGCTGCTCGCACACGGCAGCTGGCGCCGCGTGACACACCGCATCGTCGTGGGCGCCGTATGCGCGCTCACGGCAAGCTCGCTGCTCATGCCGAGCGTCTCACTCGCGGCCGAGTGGGTCAACGTCGGCGGCACTCAGTACAACACTGCAGCAGGCGACGAGGCCGGCACCTGGGCCTGGGACGGCGCCGACGACATGAAGCTCAACGGCTATAACGGCGGCGCGATCGAGGCAGCGGGCAAGCTCAACGTGAGCTACGAGGGCAACAACACCGTCACTAACGACGACGGCCGCGGCATCAAGGTTAAGGATGGCGCGAACGAGAACGCCGAGCTTAATATTCAGGGCGACGCGTCCAGCACGCTCAACGTGGCATCTTCTCGTGACGCCATCACTTCCGTCGGCAACATCAACATCGACGGCGCTGGCACTGTCAACGCCACGAGCACCGAGCACGATGCCATCGATGCCGGGGGCGATGTCGCCATCAAGGGCTCGGGAAACGTTAACGCCACGGGCGATTCGGATGGCATCAGGGCCGACGGCAACATCACGATCGACAACAGCGGAACCGTCACCGCCAAGGCCACCGAGGATCAGGGTATCGATGCTAACGAGAACCTCATCATAAAGGGCGGCGGCAAGGTAGAGGCAAGCTCTATCGAGGACAATGCGATTTGGGCCGACGGCAGTATCGAGATCTCGGGTGGCAGCCAGGTCAAGGCAAGCTCCGAGGAAGACGCCGCCATCGACGGTAAAAACAGCCTCACGGTCACGAACGCTTCCCTCAACGCAGGTGGCGTTGGGTATGGCATCTATGTCTACAAGGGCATCACGCTCGATGGCGCGACCGTGACGGTCCGCGCAAGCTCAGATGGCGGGGAAGTCAGCGCACTCTTCACCGATGAGGACGACATCGTCATCAAGAACGGCTCGACTGTGGATGCGCTCGCAGAAGGCAGGTTCTCGGTTGCAATCTCCACCAGTAATTTCTACTCCGGCGAAGCGGGTGGCCATATCTACATCAGCGACTCCGTTGTCAAGGCCATAGCCCGCTATGCCGAGACCGGCGGCGACGGCCCCGACCACTACAGTGGAGACCAAAACGACGAAATCATCCCTGAGTCCGAGGGCCTGAACATCGGCATCTTCGCGCAGACCAGCGAGGGCATCACGCCCGCGACCATCTCGATCGTCCGCAGCAGGGTCACGGCCGAGGGAGACACGGCGGCAATCTTCGCCCTTGCCATGAGCGCGGACGGCAAGGCGATCGGCACCATCGAAATCGAAGGAGCCACCATCCAGACGCCTGAAGGCGGCAAGGTCATTGACTATCGCAACAAGGAAGAACTCAGCGACGGCATCGTCTACGAGGCGGGTCAAACCATCGGCACGGGCGACGCCGTGATCGACTCCCCCTACAACGAAGCAGTCGCCAAGCACACGCTCATCGCGCCTCCCGAGGAGACCAAACCCGAGGAAAAGCCCGGCGAGACCAAGCCGGGTTCCAAGTCCGAGGGCGCGAAGACGATCAAGACCGTTGCAGTTGCAGCCACGGGAGCCAAGACCGCCGGCAAACTCGCGGCAACCGGCGACGCCTCGAGCGCAGCCATCATAGCGACCGCCCTTGTAGGAACGGCCGCTATCGTCACAGGCGCCCTGGCGAGTCGCAAACGCTCGTAAACACTTTTTCGCACAGGACGGGTGGATCGCGGCTCTTGCCTTCCCCGTCTACTTCTTCGTAGCGTAAGGGCAAGGCTGCAAAAGCTGAACAATAAAGCGCGGAGTCGCCATGCGGCCCCGCGCTTTTCTTTTAGCGTCGGTCCCTGCGCCGGCGTGCGGCCTATTTCTCCCCCATTTTGGCCATTTTGCCCTCCAAACGGCACTACCGCCGGCAACATCCAGCAGATACGCTGAATCTAGCCGTATAGGCCCTATGAGAACGGGAGCAACCATGGCAGCCTTGTTCACGACCCCCAAACGCAATGACACTACCGCCGGAACCCATGTTGCCGAACCCGACGTTCGCCGTCGCATAGGACTCGCGCACGGCAGCTGGCGCCGCGTGACGCGCCGCATCGTCGTAGGCGCCGTGTGCGCGCTCACGGTGAGCTCGCTGCTCATGCCGAGCGTCTCGCTCGCGGCGGAATGGGTCAAGGTCGGCGAAACCAAATACAACGCCGGCACTGCGGCGGGCGACGAGACCGGCACCTGGTCGTGGGACGGCGCCGACGACTTGAAGCTCAACAACTATAACGGCGGCGAGATCCAGGCCGCAGGCAAGCTCAACGTGAATTACTCGGGAAACAACATCGTCACTGCCGACTGGATCGAAGGCATCAAGGCTTCTCATGGCAAGAATGAGAACGCCGAGCTCAATATCCAAGGCGACGCGGGCAGCACGCTCAGCGTGACATCTACTGAGGACGCTATCCTCTCCACGGGTAATATCAACATCGACGGAGCCGGATCCGTCAACGCCACGAGCGCTGGGTTTGATGCCATCGACGCCGAGGGCGATCTCGCTATCAAAGGTTCGGGCAACGTCAACGCCACGGGCGTATCGGATGGCATCAGGGCAAACGGCAATATCACGATTGACGACAGCGGGGCCGTCACCGCCAGGGCTACCAAGGACAAGGGTATCGGAACCGACAAGAACCTCACCATCAAGGGTGGCGGCACAGTCGAGGCAAGCTCAGCCGATGGTGAGGCCATTTGGAGCGGCGGCAACATCAATATCTCGGACGGCAGCCAGGTCAAGGCGAGCTCCGAGAAAGACGCCGCCGTCGAGGCCAAGGGCAGCCTCGCAGCCACAAACGCCTCCCTCAACGCAAACGGTGTTGAATATGGCGTCTATGCCCACAAGGGCATCACACTCGATCATGCAAACGTGACAGTCCGCACAAGTAAAGGCAGATACGGTGGCGCCATTGCCCTCTTCACCTACCAAGACGATATCGTCGTCAAGAACGGCTCCACCGTGGACGCGTTTGCGGAAGGCGAGGTTTCGGCTGCATTCTCCACCAGAAACGATCGACCCAACGAGGAGGGTGGCCACATCTACATCAGCGACTCCGTTGTCAAGGCCATAGCCCGCTATGTCGAGAACGGCGACGGCCCCATCCCCTACAGCGAAAACCAAGATGGTGAGACGAGCCCCGAGCCCCAAGGCGAGAACATCGGCATCATCGCCCAGACCAGCGAGGGCGTCACACCCGCAGTCATCTCGATCATCCGCAGCAAGGTAACGGCCGAAGGAGATACAGCGGCAATCTTTGCCCGTGCCATGAGCGCTGACGGCAAGACAATCGGCACCATCAAGATTGAGAACGCCGCCATCCAGACGCCCGAAGGCGGCAAGGTCATTGACTATCGCAAGCTCCGTGACGGCATCTACGAGGCAGGCCAAGCCATCGGCACGGGCGACGCTGTGATCGACTCCCCCTATAACGAAGCTGTCGCCAAGAGCATGGTCATCGCACCTCCCGAGGTAGCCAAGCCGGAAGACCCCAAGCCCGACGAGACCAAGCCCGCAGAAAGCAAGCCCGCGGAGTCCAAGCAGAACCCCAAGCCTGAGGGCTCAAAGCCGACCAAGGCCGTTGCGGCTTCAATCACGAAAGCCAAGACTACCGGCGCGCTCGCGGCAACCGGCGACACCTCGGGTGCGGCCATCGTGGCAACCGTCCTTGCGGGAACAGCTGCTATCGCCGCAGGCACCATGGCGAGCCGCAAGCGCTCTTAGACGCCTCTGCGCACATGGCAGCTCCCGCGAAGGCCCCGAGTCCCAGCACCGTTTAACAACGCCACCGCCGAGCTCCCCTCCGGCGGTGGCGTTTTCCATATGCGTCCGCAGGGTATGCACGAGATTGTCTTTGGTCTAGCCCAATCTGCATGAGCCGGCGTGCGACAATGGGGGCCGTCGATATCACAACGCCGAGAGAAGCCCGTCATGGAAGCGTATCAAAAGCAGATAACCGTTCATGCACAGCATGCCGAAAGCGCACCAGTCATCTATCTTCCCGTGGTCATGGGCGACGGCACGGAGGTTTATGAACGCTGCCGAGAGCTCAACTGCCCGCCCTTCACGCTTGTCGGCATTGGCAGCCTCAACTGGAATCGCGAGCTGAGCCCCTGGGGATGCGACGGAACCGTGCGCGATGCCGAGCCCTTTGGCGGTCAGGCATCCGGATTTCTCGATGAGCTGTTGAACTGGATAATCCCAGAGGCCGAGTCGTCGCTTCCTCAGCCGCCCACCTGGCGCGGCATTGCCGGCTACTCGCTCGCGGGCCTCTTCGCGCTCTGGTCCCTCTGGCAAACCGACGCCTTTAGCCGCGCCGCAAGCGCATCGGGGTCGTTGTGGTTTCCCGACTTTGTCGATCGCGCCAGCACGACCCCTTTTGCCGGCAACCCGCAGGCCGTCTATCTGTCACTCGGCAAAAAGGAAACCAAGACGCCCAACCGCATGATGCGGCATGTACTCGACGACACGCGCGCCATGGAAAAACTGCTCGGCGAACGTGGTATTCCCACGACGCTGGAGCTCAACCCCGGCAACCACTTTGCCCAAACCGACTTGCGCATGGCCCGCGGCATCCACTGGATACTGACGCATTAAAAATGGCGCCCACGCGTGCATACGCATGGGCGCCATTTATTTTGTTTTAGCTGAACGCAGCCGCTACTTAGCAGCCTCCTCGAGCTCGGAGACATCAAACTCGAAGTCATTACCCGGCAGAATCGCGTTGAGCACAATACCCACCAGCGAGCCAACGGCAAGGCCCGAGAGCGAAATCGTCACGCCGCCCAGCTCCAGCACGATGGCACCGGCGGTGCTGTACGCAATGCCGAGCGAAAGCACGAGTACCAGAGCGGCCACCAGCACGTTGCGGTTGTTCTGGAAATCGACCTGGTTCTCAATGAGGTTGCGTACGCCCACGGCACTGATCATGCCATAGAGCACGAGCGACACGCCACCGATAACGCATGCCGGCATGGCGGCGATTACGGCAGCGAACTTGGGGCAGAACGAAAGCACGATGGCGCAGCACGCGGCAATGCGAATCACGCGCGGGTCGAACACGCGCGTCAGGGCGAGCACGCCGGTGTTCTCGCCATACGTGGTGTTGGCCGGAGCGCCAAAGAGCGACGCCAGAATCGTGGCGAGACCATCGCCGAGCAGCGTGCGATGCAGGCCGGGATCGGCAATGTAGTTGCGCTCACAGGTGGAGCCAATAGCGGAGATATCACCGATATGCTCGATCATGGTCGCGAAAGCCAGCGGCATGATGGTGATGATGGCCGTCGTGGCAAGACCGCTATCGAACTGCGGGCCAAAGAGCGCAAACACGGTGTTGTCCCACACGATGGGAAGACCGACCCACGGCGCGGCGGCAACGCCCGAAAAATCAACCTCACCCAACGCGGCCGCAACGGCATAGCTCACCACGACGCCCAGCAGAATCGGCACAATCTTGACCATGCCGCGGCCCCAGATGTTGCAGATGACGATCACTGCCACGGCGATAACGGCGACGAGCCAATTGGTCTGGCAGTTGGCAATGGCGGAGCTTGCCAGGATCAAGCCGATGGAAATGACGATAGGACCAGTCACCACCGGCGGGAAGAAGCGCATGACGCGCTTGGCACCAAACGCGCGGAAGAGTGCCGCGAGTACCGGATAGAGTAGACCGGCGCAGGCAACGCCCAGGCAAGCGTAGGGCAAAAGCTCGGCTTCACCGTTCGGCGCAATGGCAGCATAGCCTGCGATAAAGGCAAACGACGATCCCAGGAATGCAGGGACCTTACCGCGCGACAGGAAGTGGAACAGCAGGGTGCCCAAGCCGGCAAACAATAGTGTTGCCGATACCGAGAGGCCGGTGAGCACAGGCACCAGCACGGTGGCGCCAAACATGGCAAACAGGTGCTGCAGACCGAGCAAAAACATGCGCGGGCGGCCGAGCGACGATGCATCGTAGATGGCATCGGTGACGGCGGGCGTCGAAGACTGGGACATGGATGTCCTTTCGAATGGAAGGGCGATCGGGCATATCGGATAACCTGCCCGAACGATACGATCCGAACCATTGTACGCGATACGCCATGTCTCGCATGCGCCGTCACCTGCGAACGTTACCGCTATTTCCAAACGCGCTCGGCAACGCGCTTGACCAGCGCGATCTTTGCCCATTGCTCGTCCTCGGTCAGCTTGTTGCCAATCTCGCAGCTGGCAAAGCCACACTGCGGAGACAGATACAGGTTCTCGAGCGGCACATACTTTGCCGCCTCGTGAATACGCTCGACGATGGCATCCTCGTCCTCGAGCTCTGCCGCCTTGGTGGTCACCAGGCCCAACACGACCTTCTTGCCGGGGGCAACGTACTTGAGCGGCTCAAAGCCACCGGCACGCGGCGTATCGAACTCAAGATAGAACGCATCGACGTTCTCGTGTGCGAACAGGTACGGCGCGATGGGGTCATAGCCGCCCTCGAAGGCATAGGTAGAGTGGTAGTTACCACGGCACACGTGCGTGTTAATGACAAGGTCATCGGGCTTGCCCTCGATGGCGGCGTTGTTGAGCGCCACGCCCAGCTCACTCACCTTTTGCAGATCAACCGGGCTCATACCGGTCTTTGCCACGAAATCGGTGTCGCAGTAGATACCCCAGGTACAGTCATCAAACTGGATGTTGCGGCAGCCCGCGGCATACAGGTCGGCAATCACGGTGCGGTATGCTGCGGCAATGGCATCGGCGAGCTCTTCGTCGGTCTTGTAGACGGCGTGCAGACTCTCCTGCTGGCCATCGCAGCGGTCGAGCGTGACTTCGGAGAACGTCTGGATCGGTGCCGGAATGGTCTGGCGCGCAATCTGGCCCTCCCCCTCGAGCGCCTTGACAAATTTGAAGTGCTCGACGAACGGATGATTCTCGCCGTTAATGGGACCGGTTACCACGGCAGTGTCGGCGGTAGTCTCCTCATCGTGGAACATATAGCCTGTACGCGAGGTGCGACGCTCGACGCCGTTCAGCCCCCACATAAAATCGAGGTGCCAGTAGCTGCGGCGGAACTCGCCATCGGTAATCACCTGCAGGCCGGCAGCCTTTTGCCTGTCCACTAGGTCGCGAATGGCCTCATCCTCGACGGCCTTAAGCCCCTCGGCGTCAAGCGTGCCTGCCGCATAGGCAGCGCGGGCATCCTTTACGGCCTGCGGACGAAGAAAGCTGCCGACGATATCGGCACGAAACGGCGCGTTCGGTTGAATCGAAGTGCTCATAGATATCTCCCTTTGCATTGGTTGCTTTACTGGGACAGAGTATGAGCGCTCATATGGACATCGTAAAATATATGTTTATAACAGTTTGATATAGATGTTTCCTATATCAGTTTGGACTGCCATAAAGAGATTTGACCCGCGCAGAACGCAGCAGTCTAGATGTGCTGACGAATCGCGTCGATATAGGCCTGCCCATAGCGCGTGAGCGTCGTGTTCTTGCGCGTGATAATGCCGATCTCCATGTATTCGTCCACATCGAGCGGAATCGAGATAATACCGGGGCCATTGAGCTCGTGGCTAATCACGCCCGAACACACCGTGTAGCCGTTAAGGCCCATAGCTAGGTTGAACAGCGTCGCACGGTCGCGCACGCGGATATTCTTGCGACGCTCAAAGGTCGAGGTCAGCTCCTCAGAATAATAAAACGAGTTATAGCTGCCCTGCTCATAGGACAGGAACGGGTAGTCTTCCAGATCCTCTAGCGTCACGCTGGAGCGGTCCGCCAACGGATGGTCGGCGCAGACGAAGACATGCGGCGTGGCGCAGAAGAGCCCTTCGAACACGAGCTCGTTGGCCACCAGCATGCGCTCGATGACCTCGCGGTTGTGCTCGGACAGATATAGGATGCCCAGCTCGCTTTTCATGTGCGCGACATCCTCGATAATCTCGTGGGTCTGCTCCTCGCGCAGGGTAAAGTCGTAGCGCGCGGCATCGAACTCGCGGATTACATCGACAAACGCATTAACGGCAAAGGAATAATGCTGGCAGCTCACACTAAAGTGCGGCACCTGCTCGGACGCGCCCTTGTACTTGCCTTCGAGCAGATCCGCCTGATCGAGCACCTGGCGCGCGTAGCCCAAGAAGGTCTCGCCCTCCTCGGACACAATGACACCCTTGTTGGTGCGCTCAAAGATGTGCACACCCATCTCGTTTTCGAGATCGCGGATCGACGCGGTAATCGAAGGCTGCGACACAAAGAGCCGGCGCGAGGCCTCGGTGATGCTGCCGCATTCGGCAACTTTGACGACATACCTGAGCTGTTGAAGCTTCATGATGGCCTCCCTAGACGTCCGCGAAACCCGAACCCGCCGCATCTGCCTGACGCATAAACGACGGCATCTCCCCCGTCGCGGCGCAGGCGGCAATCTGATGCAGAGCCCCGGCAACCGCATCGTCTGCCGCAGCGCCGATATGCCAGCGCGCGGCAGCCGTGACGGCCTCGTTGGCATTGGCGACTGTAACGGAGTTGGGGACGGCACCGATCATGGGCAGGTCGTTATCGGAATCGCCAAATACGGCCACCTCGTCGGACGTCAGGTCCAAAGCGCGCGCCAGCTCCAGCGCAGCGCAACCCTTGTCCCAACCTGCTGGAAGAATGTCGAACAGGCGCACACGATTGTTGGGAAACACGAGCGAGAGTTCCGGCACCTCAGCGGCAACGCGCTCGCGTAGCTCCGCGAGCTCCTCACGCGAACGAGCACTCCAGATATTCGCCTTGAACACCGACGCGTCATCGACGACAGGACGGCACGGGGCCTCTTCGCCCTTGAGCCATGCGTTGCCGCCCGACTCCATGGCGCGGCGCACGCGCTCGGGGTCACTCGTCACACAATAGGCATCGTTGCCCCAAAAGTCATCACCCAGGCCGTAGACCTTCAGATACGTATCGTCGGTCTCTTGCTCCAAGTAGTCAGCCAAGCGCATAAGGGCGGCGTTGTCGGTCGCATGCGAGGCTACCACCTCGCCGTCCACAAACATGACCTGGCCGTTGCAGAACGCGCCGGTCGAGAAGCACTCGGCGCGATTGCGGAACATCCAGCCCATCGCGGAGGGCTGGCGACCCGAAACCGGGCCAAAGTGCAGACCCGCCGCCTGCATGGCATGAATGCCCTCGATGGCGTAGTCGCTGGCGCCGTCATGCCCGGCTGGAATCAGCGTATCGTCCATATCGGTCAGCACAAGTTTAATCATAAGGCCCCCTCGGTCATTCTTAATCCCGTCTATTGTACCGACCTGCCAAAAAGAGACAGGTTTATATTGGCAGGTTTTATCTGGGAAAACGCAAAGCCCCAGTTGTTACCTGCCAAAATAAACCTGTCCCTTTTTGGCAGGTGCGCTAGTATAGGGAACAACAGATTCGATGCGGGAGTGCCGGCGGTGCAAACCACAAGGCTGAGAGGGCATGGGGCCCAATCCTTTGAACCTGTCAGTTAATGCTGGCGTAGGGAGCATGCCGCCTTTTTAGGGGCGCTGTCTATGCACAGCGCCCCTTTTCTATGCCAAGGAGGCATGTGCAGTGATCGATTCGAAACAGCTCAAGCAAAACGTGGTCAAGGCCGTGGAGGAGATTCGTGCCAACAATCCGATGGCGGGCTCCATCACCAACACGGTGACGATTGACTTTGTCGCCAACGCGCAGCTCGCCGTGGGCGGATCGGCCGCCATGGTCTATCTGCCCGACGAGGGCGAGGCGCTCGTTGCCGGCGGCGGCGCCATCTATCTGAACATGGGCACACTCTTCCCCATCTACGAGCAGACGATTCCCCGCGCGGCCAAGGCGGCACACGACGCCGGCAAGCCCTGGGTGCTCGATCCGGTGGGCCTGGGCATCGGCAGCCTGCGCACCCAACTGGTAAACGAACTCAAGCAGTACAAACCCGCCATCGTGCGCGGCAATGCCTCCGAGATTATCGCGCTCGCCGGCCTGTGGGGCCTTGAGGGCGAAGCGGCCGATCTGAGTCGCGTGCGCGGTGTCGATACCACCGACACGGTAGACGCCGCCCGCGGCGCCGCCGTGGCGCTCGCCCGCTACACCGGCGGCGCCGTTGTGGTCTCGGGCGAAGTCGACCTGATTACCGACGGCACGACCGTGGCCAAGTCCCACGGCGGCAGCCCGCTCATGTCCAAAATCACCGGCTGCGGTTGCTCGCAGGGCGGCGTGCTGGCCGTGTATGCCTGCGCCGCCGAACCGTTTACGGCGGCCATCTGCGGCACCGCCGCCTACAACGTTGCCGGCACGCGTGCCGCCGCCGTTGCCGATGCCCCGGCAAGCTTTAAGGTCGCCTTTATCGACGAGCTCTACCGCGCGACCGCCCAGGACATTGCCGATAACCAACTCGAGCTCGAGGAGGCATAAGGCATGTCCGAGCCCGCAACCAATGCCGGTATGAACACGCTCGTCGCCGTAGCCATCGCCCCGTGCGGCACCGGCGACGAGCTGTCCGCCGAGGTCGCCGAGGTCGTACGCGTCATTCGCGAGAGCGGCCTTCCCAACCGCACCACCTCGATGTTCACCGAGATCGAGGGTGACTGGGACGAAGTCATGCAGGTCGTGCGCGACGCAACCTTTGTGTTGGCGAGCAAGGGCATACGCACCGAAGTCGTGCTCAAGGCCGATATTCGACCCGGATTTACCGACAGCATGACTGGCAAGCTCGAGCGCATGGAAGCTCAGATCAAAAAGCAGGAGGAAGCACAATGAGCATCCGCGACAACCTTGATATCTCGGCCTATCTGGTACTCGGCCCCGAAAACACCCTCGGACGCCCCGTGGGCGATGTGGTGGCCCAGGCGCTCGACGCCGGCTTTACCTGCATTCAGGTGCGTTCCAAGGTGGCAAGCGCCCGCGAGATCATCGCACTGACGGGCGATGCCGCGCAGGCCATCGCTCAGGCCGGCAAAACCGGGCAGGTCGCGCTGCTGATCGACGACCGCCTTGACTGCGTACTTGCCGCACGCGAGCAGGGTATTGCCGTCGACGGCGTGCATGTTGGCCAGAGCGACATCCCCGTCGAGGTCTGCCGCAAACTTTTGGGCCCCGATGCCATCGTGGGCCTTTCGGCCCGTTGCGAGGAGATGCTCGAGTACGTCAAGACCGCCGACATGAGCCTGGTCGATTACCTGGGCGTAGGCCCGCTCCACGAGACCGAAACCAAGCGCGACTGCGGACGTGCGGCCGACGGCTCCATCATCACCAAGAGCTTTGAGGACCTGGCCGCCCTCCATGCGGCAAGCCCCGTCCCCATTGTGGTGGGCGGCGGCGTCAAGACGGCCGATCTGCCGCAACTCAAGTCCACCGGCGTCGACGGCTTCTTTGTGGTGAGCGCCGTCTGCAGCGCCGACGACCCCTACGCCGCAGCCGAGGAGCTCGTCGATACCTGGCAGCAAGCATAGACCTATGCCGAGCGGCTGCTCCGCAGCCTCATATCTTCAAGAGCGGAAAGCGCATCCCAGTTTGGACGTCCATTCTGGGATGCGCTTTCCGCATAGAGGACCAGCGGGAAACTGCGTCCCAGTCTGAACGCTGATTACGGGATGCAGTTTCCGGCGTAGTCCCTACCCCGCCAGATACGCTTCCAGCGCGGGCAACGTCGCCTCCGCATCGCGACGGCCGATCTGGTAGATGCGCTCGAGTTCATCGGGCTCGCGGCACAGCGACGGCACCCTCACCGATTCGCTCGGCCGCACCACAAAGATCTCGCCAGCGGCTTCGCGACGCGCCAGGTCATCGAGCGTGACATTGTAGACCTCGTGCCGATGCTCAAGCGCCGCAACAAACTCCGGATAGTGACGATACACGCGACGCAGCATAGGCATCACGCTATTGGGCTGCTTTACAAAGCCCGCCGGCTGCGTCAGCACCACCACGTTGCGGTCATAGCCTTGCTCAAACAGCCAAGCGCTGGGAATGGAATCGGCAACACCGCCATCCAAGTACTTACGACCCTCGATGGCAACAGGACGCGTCGCCACGGGAATCGCCGACGATGCCCGGATCCACTCGATATCCCGCTCGTCGCCATAGGGCAGGTCGTGGTAGACGGCCTTGCCCGTCTCGATATCGGTACACACGCACGTAAACCGCATGGGGCAGGCGCGATACGCCTCCAGGTCGATGGGATCGCGCTCGATGGGCACCTCGTGATAGGCAAAATCGGCATTGAACATATCGCCGGTTCGCAGCCAGCTGGTCACGCTCGCATAGCGTTTGTCGGCGCAATAGGCCTTGTTATAGCGAATGGCGCGGCCGATCTGGCGCGATTTAAAGTTGTAGCCAAATGCCGCGCCCGCCGAGACGCCCACCATATGGTCGCAGGTCAAACCGTGCTCCATCCAAACGTCGAGCACGCCCGCCGTATACATACCGCGGTAGCCGCCTCCCTCGAGCGCCAGCCCCACCGTGCTCGTCATATTTGACTGTGCCATGCGACCATCTCCGTTCCTGCGTTTTAAAACGGAACAAGTATACCCATCAACAAATATCGTCTCAGTCGCATTTTCATCGAACATCGTCGCGTTACCGTTTGGCGAATAATGGCCGCCCGCAACATGGGCACCCCTACATAATTCCATACACTTGTTTATACTACTCAGTAGTTATCAGCCGAGAGCACGAACCGACAAATAAACCCAACGACGCAGCAAGGCGGGGGCTTGGAAACACGCAAGGCGTTGAGCAGCAACGCATGTGCACAACGAGCTCGCCCGACGCAATCCGCCCCGACCTCAGAAAGCCGCTTACAGTATGGATAACGCCAGCAATAATACCGAAACGCTCGAAAAGACCATCCGTGACCTTCTGGAGCGTCAGGACGATCTGATCAGGACCGCCTTTACCGACGAGCTCACCGGACTTGGCAACCGCGGCGGCTTTACCCGTTCCTTAGAGGAACTCTGGGAGCAGGAACTGCCCGTGACCATGGCGTTTATCGACATCGATAACCTTAAGCACTGTAACGACATCTTTGGACATGACGAGGGCAACCGCTATATCTTGCAGGTGAGCCTCTATCTCAAACTGTATATGAAGGTGGACGAGGCGGCATTTCGTCTGGGGGGCGACGAGTTCGCCATCCTATCTACGATTGCGACCGAGGACGACCTTGCCGAACGTCTGGAACACTGCCGAACGGTACTGCTCGAAAACAACGCTTCCAAGATGCCTCACTCGTTTAGCTACGGAGTGGCACACGCCGACCCCGCCCTGGGCGAAGCCCCCAATCGCTTGACGAACGATGCCGACCATCGCATGTACGACTACAAGCTACGTCATGCCGTGCACCTTGATCGACGCAATATCGCACAAGCCCACACCGACGACTTCGAAATAAGCGATCGCATTTTCGACGCCCTTTCGATGCTCAACGAAGGCCGATATTTCTTTATCGAGAACTTGGACAAACATCGAACCCTTTGGTCACAAGGCGCCTTGCGCGATCTTGGTCTTCCTTCGGAGCATATAGACAACTGCCACGATTACTGGAAAACGCGTGTCCATCCCGATGACCTTGAGGCCTATACCAACGACATCGACCAAATCTATGACGGCTCCAAACATCGCCACGTCATGCAGTACCGCGTGCGCAATGCCGCCGGCGACTACATCCTCGGCCGTGCTCGCGGGTTTCGTATCGACGGCGACGGAAATGTCCCCTCGCTCTATGTCGGCGAGCTCGTCAACCACTCGCTTGCCGAGACCGTCGACGCCGCCACGGGCCTCGGAATGCAGCGCACGCTGATCAACGCTATCGATGCCTGCCGTCGCGACCATTGCAAGACGGGGCTTATAGCAGTGCGCGTTCGCGGCACGGCAAAGCTCAACGAGCTCTACGGGGCCGAGGCCGTCGACAACATGCTCGCCGAATACGCAGGTCGCATGCTGTCGATTACTCGCGGCAGGAGTCGCGTCTTCCGCTCACGCAACGCCCAGTTCGTCGTGCTTAGCAACAATTTGGATCACGAAGCATTCGAGCAACTGATCCAACATCTCAAAGAGGCCGTTTTCGCTCCCGTTCGAATCGCGGACGACACCATTACCCCCGTCTGTCTTGTCGTTCCGGCCTTTTACGAGCACCTGACCAATCAAACGGCCGCCGTTTTAGGCGAACTCGACCGTCGCATTCGCACGACCGGCGGGCTTGTTCCCAACGACAGCCTCCCCATACCCGAGGTGGAGCGCAAAAGCGCCATCGCCGAACGCATCGGTTCGCTCACGGGTCTCTATCGACCCAGCGAGTTTATGCGCCGCGCCAACGAATTTCTCGAGACAAGGCGCAACGGCGCCTGGTGTATCGCCACCGTCGATATGGGACACATGCGACTGTTCAACGAATGGCACGGACAGGCCGAGGGCGACCGCATGCTCGCCGATGTGGGCACGGTCCTCAAGGACATCGAGAATGCCAACATGGGCGTCGCAGGGTACTGGGGCCAAGACGACTTTTGCATACTCATCCCCTTTGAACACGACACCGTCCATCAGATCTATAGCCGCGTTCGCCAGGCCGTGGCCAAGTATGATGACGGCGTGGGATTCTGGCCGTCCATGGGCGTCTACCCCATCGACTCCAACGAGAAAATCACCATCGATGCGCAGGCCAAGGCCATGTTTACCAATCGGCGTGCAAAAAACGACTTTAAGGAGCGCATTGCCATTTTCCGCCCCGAGGAGTACGAGCGCGAAATCTCGTTCCACCGCACGCTGACCGAATTTCAGTATGCGCTCTCAAACGGCCGCATCACCTACTACTTGCAGCCCCAGGTCGACATGGAAACCGGCGAGATCACTGGCGCCGAAGCGCTCACGCGCTGGATTGACAAGGATGGCTCCCTCATTTCACCCGTCACCTTTATCCCCGCTCTCGAGGAAAGCGGTTTTGTGGTGACGCTCGACAAATACGTTTGGCGGGGCGTTGCCTCGTGGCTGCGCGAGCGCATCGATCGAGGGCTTCGCGTGGTTCCAATCTCGCTTAACGTGTCGCGCGTAGATATCCTTGCCTGCGACGTTGCCGAACATATGGGGGCGCTCGCCGCCCAATACAACCTACCGCCCGAGCTCATGCGTATCGAGATCACCGAGACGGCTTATACGGGAGAGTCCGAGGCCGTGGACAAACTGACGGCCGACCTGCACACCCGCGGCTTCTCGACCTTTATGGACGATTTTGGCACCGGCCAGTCCACGCTCGCGATGCTCAAGAACGTTAATGTCGACGTCATCAAGCTCGACCGCACCTTTGTGCCCACCGACCGCGATCAAGGCCGCAGCGCGCAGATTGTGTCATCGATGCTCGAGATGGCGCAGTCACTCCATCTGCCCGTCGTGGTCGAAGGCGTCGAGACAAATGAGCAGGCGAACATGCTACGACAGATGGGCGCCCGCTACGCTCAGGGCTTCTTCTACTACCGCCCCATGCCGGCGAATGATTTTGAGGCATTGCTCGATGGTGGCAATAACAACTGATACGCTCGCACGCAAAACGCCACCGCCGAAGGGGGAATTTGCCTCCATTAGCTTACTTATATCCCCAATTCAAACCAAATTGGGGATATGATACAAACCGTTGTTCCGCCCAAGGAGGTTATCCATCATGAACGAGCCATATCGCCTGGGCGAGCAATTGATTATTGCCTATCTTCAGCGACTTGCGAATGGCATCTCGACCGCCGAACTCGATGTTGCCGCGCTGCCTGCTGAGCTACGCGCCGTTGGCGAACAACTGCAAAAGACGCATGCCATCCTGCAACAAGAGCGCCGGCTGCTTGAGAGCAACGCCTATATCGACCCGCTCACCAACTTGGGCAACCGCAGCGGACTCGACCGTCACGTCGAGCAACTCTGGCACAAAGGCGACCCCTTCACCTGCGCCTATATTGACATCGACCATCTCAAACATTGCAATGATAGGTTTGGCCACGCCGAAGGCAATCGCTATATTCTGAGCATCTGCCGCACGCTCACCGAGACAATGGAGCCCGATGACCTGCTGTTCCGTATCGGTGGAGACGAGTTTGTGCTCATCTCGCTTTCCGCAAACGAGACTGAACTCGAGCAGCGCTTGGAGCAGGTACGTGCCGGGCTGATCGAGGCGAGCTCAGGCGGCAAGGCGCCCATGATCGGCAGCTTTAGCTTTGGCTGCTCGCGCGTCGATCCACTTGCCGGCGACACGCGTCGCTTGATGACGATGGATGCCGATCGCAAGATGTATCGCTATAAGCTTATGCATCGTGTGCAGCAACCGAAAGACAATGACGCGCCGCAACGCCCAATCGTCGATCAGCTTCCCTGCAACGACCGGGTGTTCCAAGCGATCTCCATGAGCTCCGAGACACGCTATCCGTTCATCATTAACCTCGACACCGGCGAATCGCAATGGTCGGTTAATGCCGTGCGCGATTTTGACCTACCCTCCCAGCATCCCTACAACTCGCTCGATATATGGCTTGCCCGTGTTCACCCCGAGGACCGCGACAACGTACGTGCCGAGCTCGATATGGTGGTAAACGGCACGTGGCACTTCCACTGCATGCAGTATCGCGTCATGAATACCGCCGGAAAATACGCGCTTTGCGACTGCACGGGTTACCGCCTGGACGGCACCGATACCGAGCCCAACATGTATGTGGGCATTGTCACCAACCGAAGCTTGGCAGATACGACCGATTCCGTGACCGGTCTGGGCGATATCCACGCCCTGGTCAACGCCATTGGCGAGATGCGTCGCGTGGCACGAAACGCGGGCTTGATCGCCATTAAAATCGACGAAATCGCACAGGTCAATGCCCGCTTTGGCTTTGATGCAGGCGACCGCGTTTTGGCAGAAAGCGCCGCCTGCCTCATGGATTGCTCGCGCGGCAAGGGTCGTCTGTTCCGTTCGACCGGACCGATGTTCGTGGCGCTCTTCGACGACTTTGATCCCGAAGAGACCGACGCGGTTGCAGACGAAATCGAACGGTTCTTGGGATCGCCCGTGCTCCTTGGCCCATTTGAATATCAGCCGCCCCTTCGCGTGGCGACGCTTCATCTGGACGCCGTCGACCGACAGCCCGTTTCCATTTTGAACGAACTTAATGCGCTGATTAAAGAGGCGCCGCAGGTACCGGGCACCAAGCTGGACTAGCGTTATGGGGCGCATGATGGTTAATTTCCGATCTCAACCGAACACATTGGGCAAATAGGTCGTACCCGCAGTTAGCCGAACGTCCCCTCAGTCCCTCCCGGGGCCCGGGGCACCGTTTCGATACTCTTGGTTTACTTTGCCTGATGCAAATAAGTGCTCAACAAGATAGAACCTATCCCCCGCCACGGATATGCCCTCGAGTAAATCTGTTAAGCCAAGCCTATCAAATTCTATTGACAATTGGCTGCATTGGTCCATTTTGTCGTCCAGCCACTTCCGCTGGCTATCGCCTCATAAACACAAACCTAACGAGCCGCACGAACGACAAAGAGGCCAAGCTGAACAGAAGTAGAACCAAAACTTCAAAAACGCTGGTAT
Organism: Collinsella sp. AM43-1; assembly: GCF_003467925.1. NCBI lineage: Bacteria > Bacillati > Actinomycetota > Coriobacteriia > Coriobacteriales > Coriobacteriaceae > Collinsella > Collinsella sp. AM43-1. Next base: position 24,625 of record NZ_QSFR01000016.1, read on the forward strand.
TCCAATCGCGTACCCAGCCCTCTACCGCCCACAAGAAAAACAGCAGCCCCATCCATAACGTCACAGAAGAAATCAGCTTTGCGTAAGGGCGTATATCAATCTCGCTCTCCCTTTTTGTGACATCATATCCAGCAATTGAGCAGAGCCATCTTCCTCTTCGGTATTGGATTGAAAGGACAATCAAGGCAATCGAAGTCATCAAGCAAACAGCATCCTCTGTTTCCATAGAGTTTCCTTTGCTTTCCATCCTAGTTACGCATTCACAATCGAATCAAACCAAGTATGAATTACTCGATAGCAACCGCCTTAGTATAAACCATAGCCGCCGCAGCAGCCCGCCTTCCAAGGCCTCAAAGCTCGCCATCGAGGGCGACCCGCCCAGACCCCTTACAATCTGCTCGCACGAGGCCCCGCACTCCAACATCCTCTGGACCGTATCCCGCTCGTACCTGGTAAGCGTGCCTGCCGTGGGCCCTCGGGGCCGGCACCGTGCCCCACGCCATCTGCCCGCTCGTGCGATAATCCTCTGCAGAAGTCACCGACAGCAGAGGGAGTTTGTGATGAAGGTTCTTTTGGTCAATGGCAGCCCCAAGGCAAACGGCAACACGGCCCGCGCACTCGCCGAGGTCGCCGAGCAGCTTAACGCCGAAGGCATCGAGGCCGAGATGTTTCAGCTGGGCGCCAAGCCCATTCGCGACTGCATCGGCTGCGGTCAGTGCGGCAAGCTTGGCGGTCGCTGCACCTTTGACGACGATGTGGTCAACGAGCTGATTGCCGCTGCCGAGCAGGCAGACGGCTTTGTCTTTGGCTCGCCCGTCTACTACGCACATCCCAGCGGACGCATCCTCTCGGCACTCGACCGCGCATTCTATGCAGGCAGCAAGGCCTTTACGCACAAGCCGGGCGCCGCTGTCGCCGTTGCCCGTCGCGGCGGCACGTCGACCACCTTCGATGTGCTCAACAAGTACTTCACCATTAAGCAAATGCCCGTAGTTGCCTCCACCTACTGGAACAACGTATTTGGCCGCGTGCCCGGCGACGCCGATGGGGATGCCGAGGGCCTTGCCACCATGCGAAACATCGGCAAGAACATGGCCTGGCTCCTGCGCTGCATCGAGGCAGGTCAGGCCGCCGGTATCAACGCGCCCGAAGCCGATCGCGCAACAACCAACTTCATTCGATAGAGCGGCGGGGCCATGAATATTCAAATCTTCGGGACTAAGAAGTCCTTCGATACCAAGAAGGCACAGCGTTATTTTAAGGAGCGCCGCATTAAGGTGCAGTTTATTGACCTTAAGGAAAAGGAGATGAGCAAGGGCGAGCTCACGAGCGTGATGCAGGCGGTCGGCGGCATCGACAAGCTACTCAACCCCAAGGCCAAGGACGAGGAGACGCTCGCGCTCATCCAGCACCTCACCCCCAGTCAGCGCTTCGATAAACTGCTCGAGAATCAGCAGGTCTTGGCCGAACCCATCGTGCGCAACGGCAAAAAGGCCACCGTCGGTTATTGCCCCGATGTATGGGGAGCCTGGGAGTAGCCTGTGTTATTTGCCGGCGCGTGGGTATAAGAGCAGGCGTTTGGCATAAGATTTAACTGTAAGCCATGTCTAACAAAGGAGGGCACATGCCCAACAAACCCGTGAAGATCATCATGCTTACCGGATACCTCGGTGCCGGCAAGACCACGCTGCTCAACCACATCCTCGCTAACGACGGCGGCATCCGCGCCGCCGTGATCGTCAACGATATCGGCGAGATCAACGTCGACGCCAGCCTTATCGCCGACGGCGGCCTTTCCGAGACCGACGACCTCATCCCGCTCACCAACGGCTGCATCTGCTGCACGCTTTCGGACGATCTGGCCAACCAGCTGGAGGGCATCGCCGATTCGGGCAAGTTCGACTACATCATCATCGAGGCCTCGGGTATTTGCGAGCCCATCCCCATCGCCTACACCATCTCGAGCTTCTGCGACGAGGCCAAGGTGGGCGGCGAGCCCAAGCTCGCGCTCGACAACATCGTGGCCGTGGTCGACTGCGCCCGCATGTACGACGAGTTCAACGGCGGTCGCGACCTGCTGGCCGAGGACATTGACGAGGATGACATCGAGAGCCTGCTCATCCAGCAGATCGAGTTTTGCTCCACGCTGATTCTTAATAAGACTGACACCGTCACCCCCGAGCAGATCGCAGAGCTCAAAGCCATCGTGCGCAGCCTGCAGAAGGACGCCGTGATTGTCGAGGCTCAAAACGGCGAGGTCCCCATGGAGGAGCTGCTCGACACCGACCGCTTCGACTTTATGCGCGCCTACAACTCCGCCGCCTGGATCGAGGCCATGGAGCATCCCGAGGAGCACGACGACCCCGAGGTGCTCGAGTACGACATCGAGACTTTTGTGTACTCGCGCCGCAAGCCGTTTGACCTGCAGAAGTTCACCGATTTTGTTGAGCAGGAGTGGCCCGACGAGGTCATTCGCGTCAAGGGCCCGCTGTGGCAGACCGGCGATCCGGACATGTGCTACATGTTTGAGCAGGCCGGCCACCAGATGCGCCTGATGGAGAACGGTCTGTTCGTTGACTCCGCGCCCGAGGGCGAGAAGCAGAAGATCATCGACGAGAATCCCGAAATCATGCAGATTTGGGACGACGAGACGGGCGACCGCATGACGAGCCTGTGCATCATCGGCCGTCACATGGACAAGGACGCACTCATCGCCTCCCTCGATGCCTGCCTGACCGACTGGCACCGCGCCTAGGTTTATCCAAGCGAGTATTTTTCCGCCTACGTAACCGCCAAACCACCACGAAGGTGCCCTTCGTGGTGGTTTTTCGTTCTGAGCCAAGGAGATTCATGTTCAACATTGTGCTGTATGCGCCCGAGATTCCGGCCAATACGGGCAATATCGGCCGCACTTGCGTGGTTACCGGTACCCGCCTGCATCTGGTGGAGCCGCTGGGGTTTTCGCTCGACGACAAGACAGTGCGTCGCGCCGGCCTGGGCTACTGGCAAAACTTGGACGTGACGACCTATGCCGGCTGGGAGGATTTCCTTGCGCGCAACGGCCTCTCCCCCGCCGACGAGCGCCTGCATCTGCTGACCAAAAAGGCACGCCGCACCTATGCGCAAAGCACCTACCGCGACGGCGACTACTTGGTCTTTGGCAGCGAGAGCTCAGGCATCCCCGAGCCACTGCTTGCCGCGGAGTCCGAGCGCTGCGAGCGCATCCCGATGCTGCGCGATTGCGATTCGCTTGACAACGCCGAGACATGGGAAGCCCACGAGGAATCGCTAGGGCATACCGAGGACAGCCACGAGGCCATCCTTCGGCAGGATATCTGCGGCAACTTTGTAGACCCGGACGACTACCGCATCAGCGCCCTCAACCTCTCCAACAGCGCCGCCATCGTCCTCTACGAGGCCCTCCGCCAGACAGGCTTTCCTGGCATGTGACAAAGGGACTGTCCCTTTGTCACATTGATGCACCAAATAACGAGCCGTCGCTTTTAACCAGAATTAACTAGAATAAAATGGAGTTAAACGGCGATGTGAAAGGAGAGCCTTGTGGAATATCTCGAGAACCCGTTTACCCCCAGTTTTGGTGAGGTTCCTGCCCATCTCGCCGGCAGACAACAGATTATTCGGGATTTGGACCGTGCCTTCTTGAGCCAGCGTAGACGCCCGGAATTGACCTCGATCTTCTCAGGTGCGCGTGGAACCGGTAAAACCGCTCTCATGTCGTCGCTCGCGACAAGGGCAGAATCCCACGGCTGGATAGCCGTAAAGACGACCGCGCTCTCGGGAATGCTTGAGGAAATCGAGTTCGGGGCGAAACGTGCTGCAGGCCATCTCATCGACCCGTCTAACAACTTCGAAGTCACCGGTCTCGGAATTGCACCATTCGGCAGTATCGAGGTCAATCGCGTTCACGATGCCTCGACTTGGCGTTATCGCATGAGCGACATCATCGACCAGCTCAACGAAACGGGCACCGGTCTGCTCGTCACGGTTGATGAGGTCGACCCGACGCTCGACGAGATGATCCAGCTCGCAGCCACGTATCAGCACTTTGTGACCGATGGGAAACGCGTCGCCCTACTCATGGCGGGACTTCCTAACAACGTCTCGACGTTGCTGAACCACAAGACGGTCTCGTTCCTTCGTCGCGCCCAGCAATATCATCTGGGGCGTATCGCCGACTACGATGTACGCGAGGCCTTGATCCGAACGATCCAGGAAAACGACCGTTTGGCGGATGCCGAGGGAATCGATAAGGCCGTTCGCTCGATTTCGGGCTTTCCCTTCCTTTTGCAGCTTGTGGGTTACCGCGCCTGGGATCTCACGAGCAACTCGAGAGAAATATCGTCTCGCGACTTTGACCAGGGAATCAAAATCGCACGCGACGAAATGGACGACCGGATCCTCGCGGCGACCTATCGGGAACTCACTGCAGAGGACAAGCGATTCCTCATCGCCATGCTCGATGACGAGGAAGAGTCCACCACCGCCGACCTTGTCGGGCGCCTTAAGCGTTCGCCGCAACAGGTCTCCCGCTACCGACGCCGCATGATAGACGCAGGCATTATTGGGGAACGCGGGCGCGGTATCGTCGCTTTTGAATTACCGTTCTTCCGCGACTATCTCGCCGCTCAATGCGTGAAATAGGCATCAATGTGACAAAGGGACAGTCCCTTTGTCACATTCGGTTAGAGGTAGCGGCCGGTGATGCTTGCGGAGCAGGCAGCGATGTCGCCCGGCGTGCCGACACAGACGATTTGTCCGCCTGCGTCGCCGCCGCCCGGGCCCATGTCGATCACGTAATCGGCGTTACGGATAAGGTCGAGGTCGTGCTCGATCACGATAACCGTGGCGCCCTTGGCAACAAGGCCATCAAACACACTCAGCAACACCTGAACATCGAGCGGATGCAGGCCAATCGTGGGCTCGTCGAATACGAATACGGCATCGTCCTGCACGCGGCCCATCTCGCTCGCAAGCTTAAGGCGCTGCGCCTCGCCGCCCGAAAGCGCCGGCGTGGGCTCACCAAGCGTGAGATAACCCAAGCCCAGGTCGTGCAAGGTCTGTAAACGCACCTGAACCTTCTTGAGTCCGACGGTCGCGTCGAGGGCCTCATCCACGCTTATATCCATGAGCTGCGGCAACGTAAGCAGGCTGCCGTCCTTGCCCTCGCGATGAATATGCGAGGCCGCGTCTGCATAACGCGAGCCGTGGCATGCAGGGCAGACGATCTCGACATCGGGCAAAAACTGCACGTCGAGCGATATCGAGCCCGTGCCATCGCACGTAGGGCAGCGCAAAGCGCCAGTGTTGTAGCTAAAGGCACCCGCTTTATATCCTGCCGCCTTGGCCTCGGGCGTACGGGCGAAGGCGCGGCGCAGCTCATCATGGATGTCGGCATAGGTCGCTACCGTCGAGCGTACGTTGGCGCCGATAGGCGTGGCGTCAATCAGGTTGGCGCGCGCGATGCCCTCGGCATCGACCCAACGCACGTGCCTTGGCAGGCGCTCACCGGCTGCCTGTGCCTTGAGCGCCGGGATGAGCGTCTCGAGCACCAACGTCGTCTTGCCCGAACCCGAAACGCCCGTCACCGCGACAAGGCGGCCGCGCGGGATATCGACTTCGAGCGGTTTGACGGTATGGATGGCATCGGTCGCCATGTGGATATGGCCTAGGTCGAACATTTCGTCGTCAGCCACCTGCGGGCGCAGACGCTTGGGGTCCGAGCGCAAGAACGGCGCGATGCGGCTGCCCTGCGATTGCTCGACCTCACATACCGTACCGGCGGCGATTACATGGCCGCCGCCTGCTCCCGCAACGGGGCCCATCTCGACCAGATAGTCGGCTTCTGCCAGCACGCGCGTGTCGTGGTCGACAACAACCACGGTATTGCCGTCGACCACCAGATCGCGCATCACGCCCACCAAGCCGTCGACATTGGCAGGATGCAAGCCGATCGAAGGCTCGTCCAGCACATACAGCACGCCCGTCGATCGGTTACGCACCACGCGGGCGAGCTGCACGCGCTGACGCTCGCCCGTGGAGAGCGTGGCACCGGCGCGGTCGAGTGAAAGGTAATCGAGGCCCAGATCGACCAGTCGACGGGCCGTGCTCAAAAACGAATCGCAGATATCCGTCGCCATGGGCTGCATCTCGGCCGGCAAGGATGCGGGCACCCCGCGCACCCACTCAATCGCCTCACCCAGCGTCATAGCCGCGGCCTGCGCCAGATTGATACCGCGCACCTGGGGATGGCGTGCGGCCTCGGAGAGACGCGTGCCGCCACAGTCACGGCATGGCCCCTCGCGCAAAAAGCGCGCCACGCGCTTGAGGCCCTTGTCGTCCTTAACCTTGGCGAGCGCATTCTCGACGGTATAGACAGCGTTGTAATAGGTAAAATCGAGCGGCGTGGCGCCCTCGCCGTTTTTGGGAACGTAGAGAATGTGCTTTTTAACCGCCGGACCGTGGAACACGATGTCGCGCTCTTGAGGCGTGAGCTGGTTAAACGGCACGTCGGTGCGCACGCCCATCTCGCCGGCTACCTGCTTCATCAGATCCCACATGAGCGTACCCCAGGGAAGCACCGCGCCTTCGTTGATGGTCTTTGACTCGTCGGGCACCAGGCTCGCTTCGTCCACCTCGCGCATGACACCGGTGCCGCCGCAGGTAGGGCACGCACCGCCGCTGTTAAAGGCAAGGTCCTCGGCACTCGGCGCGTAGAACTCGCGGCCGCATGCGGGGCACGTGAGCGACAGGCCCGCAGCCACGTTAAGGCTCGGCTCCACACGCGCCCCGCAATGTGGGCACACGTGATGGGCACAGCGGCTAAAGAGCAAACGCAGACTGTTGTTGAGCTCGGTCATGGTACCAAAGGTCGAGCGCACGCCTGGCACACTGGGACGCTGATGCAACGCGAGTGCCGCCGGTACGTGCAATACCTCGTCCACCTGGGCGTGCTCGGCCTGCGTCAGGCGACGTCGAGTATAGGTGCTGAGCGCCTCCAGGTAACGGCGCGAGCCCTCGGCATAAAGAACTCCCAGCGCCAGCGAGCTCTTGCCCGAGCCCGACACGCCGGCAATGCCCACGAGCCTCCCCAGCGGAATATCGATATCGATGTCCTTGAGATTGTGGACACGTGCACCGCGCACCTCGATAGCCTGCGGGCTCATCTTCTGTTCCGTCACCTTTATCACCCTACTCATGCCATAAAACGCGGTCGCGGATATACTCGCCCAGCATGGGCACGGTAAACCGCACAAGGCCGTATCCGGCGGCCTCGATGACGCGCTCGCGAATCAGGCTTGCGCGATATTTACTCGCCCAGCTCTGGGTACGGTCGCAGCGCTCAATGATATCCGCCGTGCGCGTCGGCTTGTCCTCGTCAACCGCCATAGCCTCGATAAAGAGGCGCTGAGGGCTGCGCAGACCGTAATACAGAGGTGCGTCAACCGCTTCGTAGAACTCGGAGACGGCATCCGCATGGCCATTCTCGACATCGCGCCTTTCGATGACTTGCGAGCCACGCCGGACAGCAGACCGCCACATGTAATAGCCCACCAGCTGAACCATATAGGGATGCCCCATGCTCTTGCGCGCCGCAAGGTCCGCCGTCTCCGCGTCAACGTAAAGACCAGCGTCTTTGACCGTCTGGATATACGAATCGCGCACTTTGGGCAAAGATATTGCCCCCAACGTACGCTGCTGGGCACGCCGCAAAAACGTCACGCTCGGCTCTTCGAGCAGATCGTCAACCATACTGGGCAAGCCGGCGAACGCCAGCGCAAGACCGCGCTGGTCGCTATCGGGCAAGCCCGTGGCATCCTGGTCTCCGAGCACCTGCTGATAGAGGACGGCAAGAGCCGCCAGTTCCTCGATAGACACCGATTGTGCCTCGTCAATCGCAAACAAGACGCCCTTGCCCGGACCGAGCTTCTTGAGACGCTCGTTGACCAGCCCTCGCAATGTCTCGCCTTTTGCCCGCGCCGCCTCGACCGACATCCGGCCAAACGACGGCCCAAACTCCATTGACGTCACAACGGGTTTATTCGAGCGAAGCGCGTCGGCCAAGCGGTCGCACAAACCAAGCGAAGCGGAATCGGAGACAACCGCCCATCCGCGCTCGCTGGCTAGACGTTGCAGCTCCCGCAGGAGAACCGTTTTGCCACAGCCGCGGTTTCCCGTAATGAGCATGAGCCTGCCCGGCGCTCCGGCGCCGTTGTCGAGCCCTTCCTCAAAATCTTCGATGACCGACTCGCGACCGATGAGTATCGGAGGCCGCTTACCAGCTGTGGGCTTAAAGGGGTTTGGATTCATATCGGCCTCCTCGGATTGGCAAACCCTGGTAACAGTTATACCAACTTATACTGAGTTATACCAATAGCATGTGACAAAGGGGCTGTCCCTTTGTCACATGTGGCCGAAAAACTCGGCGTCTGCTGCTCGCCAGGGACGGAAGGTGGCGGGATCGATCTTTACGTGCGCTGCGGCGGGCACGTCATACCATTTGACCGTGTAGCCGGCGCCATGAGAGCAAAAGACCGAGTCGGGCGTGTTGGGCAGATCGGCCTCGGGCTCATAGGCGGCCGTCTCGATTACGCGCTCGGCATCATGGCAAGCCGCATAACCGGCGAACTCCAGGTACAGATGACCGCGCCCGCTCGTGTAGGCAGCCACCTCCAGCGCGTAATCCTGCACCTCGGATGCCGGCACGCGACCCACAAGCTTCGCTCGGTCTCCCGCCATCGTCGGCGGCTCGTACTCGGCACCCATGCGTGTGACATCTGACAACGCCCGGCCCACGCACTCCCCCGGCACCTCGAGCTCAAAGTGGTACCACGGCTCCAGCAACACGTCTGCGCCGACCTCGCGCGCCTGCATCAAACCCTGGCGAATCGCGCGATACGTGGCCTGGCGAAAATCGCCGCCCTCGGTGTGTTTGGCATGCGCGCGGCCGCCCGTGAGCGTAATGCGCACATCGGTGATGGGCGAGCCCGTCAGCACGCCCAGGTGGTCGCGCTCCATAGCGTTGGTGAGTGCCAAACGCTGCCAGTTAAGATCGAGCTCGTCGGTCGAGGTCACGGTGCCAAACTGCACACCCGAACCCGCCGGCAACGGCTCCAGGCGCAGATGCACCTCGGCATAGTGGCGCAGCGGCTCAAAGTGGCCCACGCCCTCGACCGGCCGCGAAATAGTCTCCTTATAGAGAATGCCGCCGGGCTCAAACTCGACCGCAAGGCCAAAACGATCGGCCAACACCCGCTGCACGACCTCGAGTTGCACGGCGCCCATCAGCTGCAAATGAATCTGCTCTAGATGCGTATTCCAGCTTACGCCGAGCATGGGATCTTCATCCGCCAACTCACTCAGCGCTTTGAACACCGCATGGACGTCGTGTTCGCCCGGAAGCACCGTATAGGTAAGGACCGGCGCAATGACGGGCGCATCGCCCGCGGGCTCCGCGCCCAGGGCGTCCCCTGGGCGAACGTGCGCAAGACCCGTCACGGCACAAATACCGCCAGCAGCAACTTCTTGCGCAAGCTCATACTTCTCGCCGTTATAGATGCGTACTTGATCGACCTTCTGCTCCCATGCCCCGGCACCGGAACGTCCGTCAATCATCTGCTTGGCGCGCAGCGTGCCACCGGTCACTTTAACCCAAGCCAAACGCTCGCCGCGATCTCCGCGGCTGACACGATAGACGCGCGCGGCAAACTCCGGGAGCCACGCCTGTTCACGCATCAGCGCGCACATGCCATCCAACAGCTCGTCCACGCCTTGGTCCTTGAGCGCCGAGCCGGCAAAGCAGGGAAAGAGCTTGCGCTCGGCAACCATGCGCGACAGCGTTACGACAGAAAGCTCACCCGCTTCAAAAAACTCCTCGAGCGCCGCCTCGTCCAACGCAGCAGCGTCCTCCTGAACGGCACCGCCCGCCAACAGTTCGTTGGCATCCAGACGGCCTTCGGAAAGACGCTGCCCAAGTTGTGCCAGCAAAACATCGCGGCCGGGATTCTCCAAATCGATCTTGTTGATGAAGATGAACGTCGGGATGTCATAGCGTGCAAGCAGGCACCACAGGGTTTCGGTGTGCCCCTGCACGCCATCGTTGGCGCCCACCACCAGAATCGCGTAGTCCAGGGCACGCAGTGTGCGCTCCGCCTCGGCAGAAAAATCGACATGGCCGGGAGCATCCACGAGCATGACGTGGGTATCGCCGTGGTCGAGCACGGCCTGCGACGAGAAAATCGTGATGCCGCGCTCGCGCTCGATCGTGTTAGTGTCCAGATGCGAATCGCCATCGTCCACGCAGCCACGCTTGCGAATGCGGCCCGCGTTGAACAGCATGGCCTCGGCCAACGTGGTCTTGCCGGCATCGACATGCGCCAAGATTCCAACGACCGCTTGCTTCGACATGGCTCTCCTCTTATTGCAAGCCCATCGCACGCGGCAACGGGCGTTCACGCTCCACACTGGATGATACAATTTACGGGCCGGTGGGCGAAGCGGGCCCTATCCCCCGACCGAGCTCATCGCCCCGCGTTGCCGCGCGGCGATTTTCGTAGGTTCGCGCCTTGCGAAAGCCGGCACCTCCCCTTTTTGTCTGCCCGGGTTCATCTGGGGCGGTAACAATGCGAGTCCCACAACGACGCGTTTTACCAAAAATGGCCCCACTCGGGGCCATTTTTTATTTGAGCTGGGTGATGATACGTGCCTTGGCTCCTACGCCTCGCGCAGCCAATCAAACGCGACACGCGCCGTGCCGTCGGACACATAGACGATACCGACACGCTCGAACCCCGCCTTGGCGATGGCGCCCTGCATGGGCAAGTTGTCCTCGTGCGTGTCAATACGCAGATGGTCGGCGCATTCCTTGGCAAAGGCAAACATCGCCGCCGCGATACCGTGCACGGTGCCGTCGGATGCCACGCGATGCAGCACGGCATACGGAGTGTCGCTGCGCCATTGACCGTCCTCAATCACGTCATAGCACTCGTCCGGACCCGGTAAAAAGGCAAACGTCGCCACCACGCGGCCGTCGACTTCGCACACGTAACTGCCACCAGCGGCGATATCGGCAGCCAGCTGCTCGGCCGAAGGCGTGCCCTCGGGCCACTGCGTGGCGTTGCCATGCGCGCGCATAAAGGCGCGGGCCGCGTCATAGATAGCCATGACGGCGGGAATGTCGGTATCGAGGGTTTTTCTGATCATCACGCGGCGACCTCACGTTTATTGGTATCACTTTGATTGAGCAATGATACCAACGTTTGGAGAGGAGCGCGAAGCAGATGGGGAGCAAAAAGCGAGCCGCCTGGTCAAAAGCCAAAAGCGAGTTTTTGGGCGCTGCCACCGGCGGCGATATGAGCGACCTGTTTGCACGCGAGGACGAGCGCCGCGACGCCCTGGACGCCGAGCGCGACGAGGCTTGGCGCTATAAGTCGTGCGAGCGCAAAAACCGTTACGACACACGCGCCGAAGCCGAGGCCGTTATGGCCGACTGCGAAAACCGCGGACGGCGTGGTTTGGCCTGCTACAAATGCGAATACTGCGGCGGCTGGCACCTGACGTCGCACCCTTGGAAATAGACCCCCGCATCGGCACGGCGCTGGCGAAGCGCCAGCCATCGTGCACAAGCTACGGGCGCGGCGGCACCAAAACATCGTAACGAACGGCCTTGCCCGCAAGCAGATATCTCGGCTTGACGCCGGCAAGCAGCGGCCCCTTCACCGGTCGCTTGATAACGACCTTGCGCGGGTGCACCGCAAGCGCAGCTTCGACCAGCGTCTCCTCGTCGGCGCACGGCTGCTCCAGATGGTGCAAGAGCTGAAACTTCTTTTTCACCGCCGCGCTCTTGGTGCGCTCGGGAAACATGGGGTCCAGATACACCACGTCGGGAGCGGTGAGCTCGCCCTGCCCGATCAGCTCGGCCGTATGGCGAAGGCCGGCAATGCTGTCCTCGCCCGCATGTAAGCGCATGCGCGCCACAGCAGCCGCAAGCGCCGGATCATCTGCCGCGCGATCCAAGGCGTCCTTGAGAAGCGCCGCGATTACGCAATCCTGTTCATACAGATCGACGGTAAAGCCCGCGGCCGCCAGCAGCAGCGAATCCTCACCAAAGCCCGCCGTGGCATCAATCGCCCATGGGCGCTCGATGCCTTTTGTGCGCGCAACCTTTACCAGCAGCTCTTGCTGCAGGCGGCCCTGCTTGAGTCGTGGCAGCATGCGGCCAAAATCGGCGCGCAGTTCCATCGTGCCGTCGGTGAGCGTGAGGCCCTCGGACTTCCCGGTCAGCTCAAGCCCCGCGGCCCGAGCAACAGAAAAGGGATCGACGACGCCCATGGACACTCCTTAGCAAACAAAACGAATACATGGGCGCCATTCATGTCGGCACCCAACCGTCCGTTATTGTCCCACATGCGACATGGTCCACAGCATCCCAATGCAAAGCACCGCCATCAATCCCGTGCACACGGCAGCGATCACAGAATCACCCATGCGCCTTCCCAACGACCGCGGTTCACGCGCTTGCTCTGGTCCGTACATCATGGCTCCTCCTTAGACTCACTTCTTATCACGGCCTCATCATCGCAGCGCCGCACATGAGCTGCCATCGATTTGACTTACAGCTGGCTTTCCTTTTTGAAAGATTGCCCTGCACAGGCGAGAAGCGCTTTCTAACACACACGCCGTCACGTTGAACTACAATGTGCTTCACGATATGTGCAGCATATGGGACGCGCCAGACTGGCAGCGCCCGAATCGAAAGGACTACCTATGAGCGCCGCGCGCAAGACACTCAAAATCCTTGCCCTCATCTATTTTGTTTTGGGCATCGCCAGCCTCGTCATCGGTATCACCGGCATCGCAACCGGCAAATTTGAATCCGTCTACGGATCGAACGCCATGCTCGCCGCGGTCGTGCTTGTCGCCAAGGGCGTTATCGACCTTGGCGCAGGTGTTGCGGGCATCAAGGGCGCCAACAAGCCTTCGCAGGTGGATGGCGCGTTTAAGCTCGGCATCGTTGCCGCAATCGCCACGATTGCGCAGGCTGTGCTCACCCTTCCCGCGCTCGGCGGCAGCGCCGTCAATATTGGAGCCTTTGTCATCGTGGTCTACGACCTGTTCTTTGTTCAGCAGGCACACGCCGTCAAGGCCGAGAACAAGGACCGCCTGTAAGCGCTCACTTCTCATAGCCTCTGCAGCCAAGTAACTAAAAGGGCCGATCGCGCATATCCGCGGTCGGCCCTTTACGTTTGCCCAGATAACACCTGCCAAAATAAACCTGTCCCTTTTTGGCAGGTTGTTAGCTGTGACGGTACTCGGCGATGATGAAGTCGATGTCGGTTTGAAGGGTGTCCAGGTTTGCCAGGCGCTCTTTATCGGCAGGGCGCGTGCGGTAGTAGTACGGCGTCATTTGGAACACCGCCTCGATGTCAGCCTGGGTCTGGAGCGTAATGTTCGCAAACACCCGCTGCGTTCCGACCAACTCGAGTTCGGTGGTCTTCGGCAGCTTCTCGTCATTGAGATATGGCGTGTCGTAGAGCACCTCTTTGAGGCCAAACAGATGCCGAGCACCCGGCACCACGGTATAGAGCGAGCCCTCTGGCGCCAGCACGCGGGCAAATTCGCGCTCGTTAAAGGGGGCAAAGAGCTCGGTCACCATATCGAAGGCGCCATCGGCCACGGGGATAGCCTTCATGTTGGCCACGAAGTAGGTCGCATCGCCGCGCTTGGCGGCCAGGCGCACCATCTCTTTGCCCAGGTCGAAACCGTAAGCATCTACGCCCGGCACCGCACCCATGGCGCTGGTGTAGTAGCCCTCGCCACAGCAAATATCGAGCAACGTCATGGGGCAGTTCGTTGACGCGGCACGACCAGACACCCGCTCGCGCACCAGCTCGACCATCGCATCGCGCAACGGCGCATAGTAACCGCGGTTCAGAAAGTCGCGACGGCTGCGTGCCTGCGACTTGGGATCGCCCATGGAGTCACCGCTCTTGGACGAGCGCAGCAGATAGAGATAGCCCTCGCGCGCACGGTCAAATCGGTGTCCGCCCGCGCATGCAGCACCGCGCTCGTCGTCCACCAACGGTTCATGGCAAACGGGACACAACAACATGGCAACTCCTTAGCGCGAACAACACAACGCCCACCATTGTCGCACGCCTTCCCCACCTAGTCATAGAAGAGACAAGGAGTGTCCCCAGCTGCCGGCAGAAAAGGAACGTCCCTAAGTGCCGACTAGTCGATTAGGAGTATCATCGTCTGCGCAAATAAGCACGAATGAGCATGTTAGAGATTGAGAGCGTATGGCAGACACCGCATCTAAGCACATTGACATGACCACCGGCTCGCTGTGGCGCAATATTCCCCTGTTCGCCTTTCCCGTCGCCGCCACGAGCATCTTGGAGCAGCTGTCGAACCTCATCGCCACGGTCATCATCGGTAACTTCTCGGGCGACCAGGGAACCCTCGCCATGGCGGCGGTCGGCTCCAATGTTCCGCTTACCAGTCTTATGATCAACCTGTTTATTGGGCTGTCGCTTGGCTCCAACGTGGTCATCGCCAACGCCATCGGCCGCAACGATCAGAACATGGTCAAGCGCGCCGTCCATACCTCGATTCTGATGGCACTCGTGGGCTTTGTCGTCATCGCGCTGGGCGAGGTCTTTGCCGAGCCCATGCTCGCCGCGCTCAACGTCCCTGACGAAACCATGCCGCTCGCATCGCTCTACCTGCGCGTCTTTTTGCTCAGCATGCCCTCGATCTTGCTCTACAACTTTGAGGCCGCAATCTTCCGCTCTGTCGGCATCACCCGCATGCCGCTGCAGGCGCTTGCCGTGTCCACCATCCTCAACATTGGTCTGGACCTCATCTTTGTCCCCGTGCTCCACTGGGGCGTCGCGGGTGTCGCCATCGCCACCGCCATCGCCTACACCGTCAGCGCCGCCACACTCTTTGTCCACCTGCTCAAGACCGACTCCGTCGTCCGCGTCACCCCACGCGACTTAGGCTTAGACCCCGTCGCCCTCAAGCGCATCGTTAAGATCGGCCTGCCCGCCGGCATCCAAAGCGCCGTCTTTGCCGTCGCTAACATCATCATCCAGTCCGCCATCAACAGCCTGGGCACCGAGGTCATGGCGGCATCCAGCGCTGCCATGAGCCTGGAGTACGTGTGCTACAACCTGCTCAACAGCTTTAGCCAGGCCTGCACCACCTTTGTGGGACAAAACCACGGTGCCCGCCAGATCGACCGCTGCACCAAGACGCTCAAGGTCTGCCTGATCGAAGGCGGTATCGTTGCACTCACCACGATCATCGTTATTGTCGGCCTAGGGCGCGAGATCTTGTCGCTCTTTAACAGCGATCCCAACATCGTCTCGATCGGCTATATCCGCGTGTGCTCAATCTTTCCGGCGTACGCCTTTAGCATGTTCTACGAAAACATGTCCGGCTACCTGCGCGGCTTTGGCATCTCGCTCATGCCCGCCCTCATCACCATGATCTGCGTCTGCGGTATTCGCTTCTATTGGGTATTCTGCGTGTTCCCGCACTTCCGCACCTTTGCGAACATCATGATGGTCTACCCCATCAGCCTGGGCACCACGGCGTTCTTTATGGTCGTGGCGGTACTACTCTGCCACCCGGCACGCACCTATCGCGCCGCCCAAGCCAAAGCGACAGCCCGCTAAACACCGCACTCAACGCCATGCCAGTCATTAATTGACAATATGCGAGCTCATATAGTCGATAAAGTGCCTCGTGGCGATAGGCATGGTGTCCCAGCTGCGCCAGGCTGCCACTACGTCACGCGAGGGAGCGTGCACGATGGGACGCACGCGAATATCGGCCCTCATGCCCTCGACGGTACGGCGATACAGCATACTCACGCCTAGGCCCTCCTCCACCATCGCCATGATGGTGTAGTCGTCGGTCACCTCGCTCGTCACGTGCGGCGACAGCCCATGCGCCGCGAATGCATCGAGCACCAGGCTCTGTTCGCCCTCATCCAGCAGCACAAACGGCTCGGACGCCAGGTCGGCGAGCGTCACCTTTTCCTTTGCCGTCAGCGGATGCGCGGCCGGCAACAGTGCCACCAACTCATCGTGATAGACCACGCGCTTCTCGAGCCCAGCAGTAAACCCGCGTGCCGTAAAGCAAAAATCAACCACGCCATCGTGCACCCACTGGGCATTGCGCGTGTAATCGCCCTGCTTGAGGGTAAAGTGCACGCCCGGGTGCAGGGCCCCAAAGTCGCGAATCACGCGCGGCAACACGGTACGGCTCACGTTGGTAAACGTCGCAATGCGAATATCGGTCGAGGAGAGTCCCAGCAACTCCTGGCGTTTGCCCTCGAGCTCGGCCTCGGCAGTTACGATCTGGCGCAGATACGGCAGATACTGCTTGCCGTCGCGCGTAAGCGAGACACCCTGCTTGCCGCGCTCGATAAGCGTGGTACCCAGCTCGCGCTCGAGCGCCTTGACGGCCTGGCTCACCGCACTTTGTGTATAGCCCAGTTCGTCCGCCGCGCCCTTAAGACTGCCGCAATCGACCACCATACATACAATCTGATATCGCGATGCCATCGTGCCTCCACATCGATGTAGCCGTAAAACGTTTTGCCAGGGCCTTTTCTGCTTACATTAGTATTTCTTAATCATACTTAAAATACATTCGCTTTACTACATCCACATCTGGGAGCAGAATCCTTTTTACGAAACCGTTCTGTAACAAAAGGAGTCCCATGGATCGCAAAAAAGCAATCGCGCTCTCATTTTCCGTTCCCGTCGCATGGGGCTTTTCGTACCCCCTCATGAAGATCGGCATGGACAGCATGAACGCCACGAGCATCGTTGCGTTGCGCTGCATCATCGCCTTTGTGGCCTGCCTGTTGCTCTTCCACAAGCGCGCTTTCCGCATCAACCGCGACCTTATGGTCCGTGCCGCCATCATCGGCGCCATCATGGCAACCGAGCTCACCTGCATGTGCCTGGGCTCCAGCCTCACCTCTGCCTCCACTGCCGGCTTTTTGCAGAGCCTGACGGTCGTGATCGTGCCGTTTGCCAACGCCGCCCTGCTGCGCCGCGCCCCCGAGCGCAAAGTGCTCGTCGGCACCGCCATCGTCACCTGCGGCATGCTGCTGCTCTCGGGCGCCGACTTTACCAGCCTGAACCCCGGCGCGATGGTCATGCTGCTCTCGGCCTTTATCTATGCCGGCCACATTATCGTAGCCAAGCGCTTTGTCGAAGAAGTCGATCCGCTGGCTCTGGGCGTTTGGCAGCTGGGCTTCGGTGGCTTGTTCTCGGGCATCGCCGCGTACACCTTTGGCGGCTTCACGCTTCCCAGCACGCCGAACGAGATCGTCGTTGTCGTTGCGCTCGCACTCATCTGCTCTGCCTACGGCTTTATCACCCAGACGCTCGTGCAGCCCCACGTACCTGCCGAGACCACCGGCTTCGCCTTCTCGCTCGAGCCGGTCTGCTCCGCCGTCTTCTCGTTCTTCCTGGTCGGCGAGGTCCTGAGCCCCATCGCCTTCTTTGGCGCCGCCCTCATCCTCACCGGCGTCATGGTGGCAACCGTCGAGCTTCCGCGCCTTCGCGCACACGGACACGCTCGTATGGCAGGAGTGCCCGAGCACATCTCGTAGGCCCCACTCTTCATACAGCCGTGGCATAAAGGCAGCCGGTGCGCCTTTACAATAGATGCCAACAGAGCATCTGCCATAAAGGAGCCCCATGGACACCGCAACCCGCGACCGCAACATAGCAACTTGGTTGGGCGGTGCGCCGCAGTCGGTACGTGACACTACGAACCAGCTGCTCGAGCGCATCGCCCTTCTGCGTGCCGAGCAGACCATCTACCCGGCACAAGACGACATCCTCAATGCCCTCGCCTACACGCCGGCCGACCAGGTCAAGGCTGTCATCTTGGGCCAAGACCCCTATCACGGACCCAACCAGGCCATGGGTCTGTCGTTCTCGGTACCTGCGACGCAAACCAAGTTGCCGCCGAGCCTGCGCAACATCTATAAGGAACTCAAAGCCGATCTGGGTTGTCCCATTCCCGCCACGGGAGACCTAACCCCATGGGCACAACAGGGCGTCCTGCTCCTCAACACTACGCTCACCGTGCGCGAGCATGCCGCGAACTCGCACGCCAAACTGGGCTGGAGCACGCTCACCGACTACGTTATCGAACGCTGCTGTCAGCTGCCCCAGCCGGTAGTCTTTTTGGCATGGGGCCGCTTTGCCCAGCAGATGGTCGAAGGCAAGCTCGCCGCTACCGGCGCGGGCAAGGCAACCGGCAAGTTCTGTCTGGCCTCTACGCACCCCTCGCCGCTTTCGGCCAACCGTGCCACGGCAGAACTCCCCGCTTTTATGGGGTCGCGCCCCTTCTCTGCCGCCAATCGGCTACTCGAACAGCACGGCTCGACCCCCGTCAACTGGACTTGCATCGGCTAAAAATCGATACATCAAAAACGCGCCCGACAGCTTTCCATCGGGCGCGTTTCCTATTCGGGCCAAATAAATTGCGTGCGGCCGGCCTCGCCGCCATCGATCAACAGGCTCTGCCCGGTCATAAACCGGTTGGTCACGCCCACAAAGTAGATCCACTCGGCGATCTCTTGGGCGGTGGCCCAGCGTTTAAGCGGCGTGAGCTCCATAATCTGGTTCCACAGGTGTTCGTCTTCCATCACGCAACGGTTGAGCGGCGTGATAACGCCGCCCGGGTCCACGCTGTTGGCGATGGCCTGCGGCGCCAGGCGGTTTGCAAGGTTCTTGGTGTAGGCAATAACGCCACCCTTGCTGGCAGCATAGGCGGGAAACTCCGATCCCGTATGTCCGCTCGCCGACCCCACATTGACCACGGATTGGATAGCAGGCGCTGGCTTGGCGGCAAGCCCCTCTCCCACAAAGGCGTAGCGCTCGGTCACGTTGATGGTGCCACGCAGGTTGGCGGCAATGTCATCGGCCGAATCCTGTACACCGGCAACGTTCACGATTACCTGAGGCTCAAGGTCGCCTGGAAACGAGTTAGGCTCGCGTACATCAACGATCAGATGGCGGTAGCGCTCGTGCTCGACCGCCGTCGGCAGCAGGTCAAAGCCCACGACCTCGTGGCCCTCGTCCAAAAAGCGCTGCACGCACGCGGCTCCGATACCGCCCGAAGCGCCCGTGATCAAAACCCGCATACTTGCCCCTTAGGCGGTTGCGTGGCGCTCGAGGTACTCGGCGCCCACATTCTCACGCTCCCAGCCACGCACGACCTTGTAGCCCACGGGGCTCAGAAAGACCTCGCACAGCAGCTCGGCAACAGCGCCGGTCAGCGAGCACATAAGGACCTGCACCCAGGTCCAACCAAAGAACGTGTGGCTCACCACAATGGCAAAGACCAAGTTGTCGATAAACTGGCCAACACCCGTGGACACATAGGAGCGGAAGGCAAAGCTCGCAAAGTTATTCTTTTTGAGCATACGGCCGAGCGACTGGTTGAGCGTGGAATTAACCACGGCAGAAACGAGCATTGCCAGCGAAGAGCCCAGCACCACGTACCAGGTGCCGCCAATGGTGGCGTTAAGGGCAGTGTTGACCTCGATCATGCCCGTGTCGTAGTAAGCGCCCCACATGCCGGGCGTGAGCGAGCACGCCCAAAAGCACAGGCTCACGGCCAGGTTGACCAGCAGCGCGAGGACAGAGATTTTGATGGATGCCTTGGCGCCAAAGCGCTTGCAGATCATGTCCTGGCACAAAAACGAAACCCAGCTCACCACAAAGCCGCAATCGAGTGCCAGATACGGCAGGCTGATAAGCTCTTTGTTGGCCAGCAGGTTCATCATGATGACACTCACGAAAAACAGCGAAACCGTTGCCGCGGGAATGCTCCGCAACAGGACCTTGTAGTCCTCCATGACCTTCTTGATCATTATGTACTCCTTTGGTTTTAGGTTTAACGAGCAGGATATCGGACCCGAACTGCTCGGACGTCACGGGCTTGAGACGACGATGGGTATAATAGCCGCTCACACGGCATCAGGCAAGCAAACGGCGCGGCAGCCCCACAGGGCCACCGCGCCGATGCATTAAAAGGCTACGTTGCCAAACTCCGACAGGATAAGATCGGGGTTGTGATCGGTTGCCCAATCCACGTTCCACGGGCTCGTGAACAGCAGCAGCTTACCGCCGCGCATGTCCTCGACGCGCAGCGTGTCACGCGTGAGCGAAAGGCCCGGGATATCAATGGTATCGGGGTCGTTCTGAATCCAGCGGATGTCCGTATAGGGCAGCGGCTGGCGACGGACCTCAACACGATACTCGGCCTTGAGGCGGCGCTCGAGTACCTCAAACTGCAGCACACCGACCACGCCCACGATGACGCTCTCCATGCCGGCACCCAGCTCGCGGAAGATCTGGATGGCGCCCTCCTGGGCAAGCTCCTCCATGCCCTTCACAAACTGCTTGCGCTTGAGCGTGTCGACCTGCGTAATGCGAGCGAACATCTCGGGGGCAAACGTCGGGATCTGCGGATACTGCACGTGGCGCTTGCCGGAGCACACGGTGTCACCGATGCTAAAGATACCCGGATCGAACAGGCCCACGATATCGCCCGCGTACGCCTCGTCCACGATGGCGCGGTCATCGGCCATCATCGACGTGCCCGTGGCAAGCTTGAGCTTGCGGTTGCCCTGCACGTGGAAGGCGTCCATGCCACGCTCGAACTTGCCCGAGCAAATGCGCACAAAGGCGATGCGGTCGCGGTGGTTCTTGTCCATATTGGCCTGGATCTTAAACACAAAGCCGCTAAAGTCATCGCGGCAGGGATCGACCGGTTCGCTGGTGAGCGTATCGGTATAGGCGCGCGGCGTCGGGGCCAGACGCAGGAACTCCTTGAGGAAGGGCTCCACGCCAAAGTTGGTGAGCGCCGAGCCAAAGAACGCCGGGCTCAGCTTGCCGCAGGCCACGGCATCCAAGTCGAGCTCGTCGCCGGCGCCATCGAGCAGCTCGATGTCGTCCATCAGGTTCTTATGGTTCTCTTCGCCAATAAGCTCGTCCATGGAAGGATCGCCCAGCTCGGCCTCGACCTCGGCGACCTTCTTGGTGGCGTTGGCGTGGCCGTCGCCCTCAAAGGCAATGACGCGACGGGTCTGACGGTCGAACACGCCGCGGAAGTTGCGGCCGCTGCCGATCGGCCAGTTCATGGGATACGTATTGATACCCAGGACGTTCTCGATCTCTTCCATGAGCTCAAACGGATCGCGAGCCTCGTGGTCGAGCTTATTCACAAAGGTGAAGATGGGAATGTGACGCAGCGTACAGACCTTAAAGAGCTTTTTGGTCTGGGCCTCGACGCCCTTGGCGCCGTCGATGACCATGACTGCGGCGTCGGCGGCCATAAGGGTACGGTAGGTATCCTCCGAGAAGTCCTGGTGGCCGGGGGTATCGAGGATGTTGACGCAGGCGCCATTATAGGTGAACTGCAGCACCGAGGAGGTAACGGAAATGCCGCGCTCCTTCTCGATGTCCATCCAGTCCGAGACGGCGTGCTTAGCCGAGCTCTTGCCCTTGACCGAGCCGGCGGTCTGAATGCTGCCGGTATAGAGCAGCAGCTTCTCGGTAAGCGTGGTCTTACCGGCGTCCGGGTGGCTGATGATCGCGAATGTGCGGCGCGACGAGATTTCATCCGACAGGCTTGCCATGCGGATCCTTTCTTGCATTGAGTGCATTACGTCGTTGTAACCGCATTATTGTAGCCGCCAAATCCCGCCATAGGGCACCTATCAGGACAAATTCATTAGCCGAGCTCGCTGTGCACCGGGCAGCCGCCTCAAGGATTGTCTCGATCTGTAACATCTAGCCGCCAAAATCGGCTCCAGATGTTACAGATCTAGATAAACGGCTGGGAAGATCGACACCGTCTCAATCTCGTCTCAATCTGTAACAGATAGACGGGTTTTGAGCCTCTACCTGTTACAGATCGAGATAAACGCGCAGGCGGGCGACCAATGTCTCAATCTGTAACATCTAGCCACCAAAAACGGGCCTTAGTGTTACAGATTGAGATGAACGAGCAGGAAGGTCGGGACTGTCTCAATCTGTAACAGGTAGACACCAAAATCGGCTCCAGATGTTACAGATCGAGACAAACGAACGAAGAGACAGGCGAGCCTACATTTCTTCTTGCATAACTGTGCATAGTGTATATATACTGTGCTTACCGGTTATATACACGTGTAGCCCAACAGCTAAGGAGCCGCTGTGGACATTATCCTATCCAATTCGAGCGACAAGCCCATCTACGAGCAAATAGCCTCGCAAGTCAAAGCTCAGATCCTTTCGGGCACGTTCGCGGCGGGAGCCAAACTCCCCAGTATCCGTGCACTCGCGAGCGATCTTGGCGTGAGTGTCATCACCACCAAGCGCGCCTACGCCGACCTGGAGCAACTCGGCTTCATCTGCACCGTGCAGGGCAAGGGCTGTTTTGTCGCCGAGGGCAACCAGGAGCTCTTGCGCGAAAACCAGCTCTGCCATATCGAAGAACTGCTTGCGAAAGCGGCGAGCCAAGCCGAAGCCCTGGGCGTTACGCGCGACAAGCTGCACGAGATGCTCGACCTGGTAGCCCCCGAAACCATGCAGTAGCCATCTGCAAGAAAGGCTATACCATGCAAAACCTTTTAGAACTCAAAGGCATCTCACGCCGTGTGAGCGACCGTTTTTCGTTGCGAGTGGTCACACTCGCCGTGGAGCCCGGCCAGATCGTTGGCTTTGTGGGCGCAAATGGCGCCGGCAAGACGACGACCATTCGCGCCGCGCTTGGGCTTATAAAGCTCGATGCCGGCGAGGTGCATCTGCTTGGACAGCGCTGCGACGCCAACGCGCCCGACGAGACGCAGCGCCACCTGCGCTCCCGCATCGGGCTTGTCCTGGACACGTGTCCCTTCCCCTCCACGCTCAAGGTGGGCCAGGTCGAGAGGCTCGTAGGCCCGGCATACCCCACGTGGAGCTGCGAAACGTTCGCCGGATTCATCGACCGATTTGGCCTCGATCCCAAGACGAAGGTCAAGGACCTCTCCCGCGGCATGGGCATGAAGCTGCAGCTTGCCTGCGCACTCAGTCACAATGCTAAGCTGCTCGTTTTGGACGAAGCCACCGCGGGCCTCGATCCCATGGCGCGCGAGGAACTGCTCGACGAGTTGCTTGCCTTTGTCGCCGACGGCCAGCACAGCGTGCTGCTCTCAAGCCACATTACATCCGACCTCGATCGCACTGCCGACCGCGTCATCTGCATCGATAACGGCTCGATTGTGTTTGACCTGCCGCGCGAGGACATTACCGACCGAGCCGGCATCGCCCACTGCACCCAAGCACAGGCGTCCGAGCTCATGGCTTGCGTCGAAGGCGCCCGTGCCGCCCACCACGCCTATAGCGTGGACGTGCTCGTGCCCAACCGTCGCGAGGCGCTCGAGGCCTTCCCCGAGATTCCCTGCGACCGGGCAACAATTGATGACTATCTTCGCCTCATGCTGAAAGGGGCTTCGAAATGAAACGCGCCTTTATGTCTGAGCTCGCCATCGTCCGCACGCTTGTCCCGAGCATCGCGGGCGTCGGCCTGTTCATCTTCGTCGTACTGACCCTCGCCAACGCATCGGATGGCGATGCCAGTATGAGCGCCGGCGCCTGTGCGGTCAGTGCCATGTCGCCCATCGTGGTCATGAACTCGCTGGCCGGCTACGACAATCAAAACGGATGGGAGCGCTATCGGGCAACGCTGCCCCTCTCGCGCAAAGACATCATCTGTGCACGCTACCTGAGCATCATTGTCTTCTCGGCCGTCATGGCGTGCGCCGCCGCGCTTCTGAGCATCGTCTCCATCCCGCTCTTCAACAGCGTGGGTATCCCCTCGACGGGACAGACCGTCTTTGAGACCGCAATCGCTTCGACCGCGTCCATGCTCATTTCCCTCATGATGGTGTTTCTGGCACAGCCGCTGTTCTTTCGATTTGGACACATGGAGGCGCTGCGCCTTTCCGTCGGCCTGTTTGCCCTGCTCGGATGCCTTGCCATGGCCACACTGAGCTCCTCCAACCCCATCAGCAACTGGCTCATGTCGATTGCTGGGGCGAATCCCGATCCCGCCGTTCTGGGCTGTCTGTGCGCAGGAATTGCCGTGCTGGCCCTCGCGCTATGCGCAATCAGCTGCACCGTCAGCACCAAGGTTTATCGAGTACACGACCTGTAGGCACGCGAGTCTCAATCCACGAAGGACGCGATCGCCCCATTACAGTCTGAAATAGGCCATCGATAAATTTCGAT
>NZ_QSFR01000017.1:0-18156 GCF_003467925.1 Collinsella sp. AM43-1
GCCACGGGCCCCGCTGTCGCGGGCGCGCCCGAGGCCGCGCTCGACCGAACCGCCCTGGCGCGAGCCGCCGCGAACCTCGTGGCCAACGCCGCCGAGCACGCACGCTCGCGCGTGGCTGTCTCCTGCGACGTCGCGGGCGGGCACCTCGTCATCGAGGTTGCCGACGACGGACCGGGCTTTTCTCCCGCCGCCCTCGAACGCGGCTGCGAGCGCCTCTTCACAGACGACTCCTCCCGCTCCTCGCGTGACGAAGGCCGCCACTACGGGCTCGGCCTCCACGTCGCCTCCGAGGCCGCGAGCGCCCACGGGGGATCCGTCTCGCTCGCCAACGGCCCCTCGGGCGGTGCGGTGGCCACCATCGCGGTCCCCCTGTGCGGGATCTGACGATTTCCTCGATGTCTACCTCGACTGCGATATGTCGCTCGCCGAGGCCGCGACGAGATGGTGTTGCGTCTGCCCCGTTTGGTGCTTCTAGCTCAAATTTGATCTGATGTAAGGCCCGTGCAATCCTGCATGGGCCTTACTTTTGGCAATTGCTCGACCGATTCGTGGCTTGAAACACAAATTATCGAGTTAAGGAGAAATGGGGTCATACAGCAGCTCTCAGAGCGCTTGCCGCACTCCCCCGCCATTACCTCTGCGGCGTCCTCGTATAGAGCCCATACCGTTTGGCATATCGTTGCAATCGCCCACTTGTCCACCGGTCAAGTGAACTACTGGAATAAATACAGCGACACGCTTGTCCGTTACAGTCGCTATATCTGTGTAAATCGCCGCGATAAATACAGCCTGTACTCGGCTGTATACCAACTACGCGTATGTAGATTCATATCGCGTTAATAAATCGGCTCAAGCGTGTGCAAAACGCGCAAGTAACCGCAAAAGGCGATTATCGCTCAGGTAGATTTTTGGCACCCCGTTGCTTAATCAAAATTAAGCAATTGCTTAAAACAAAAAAGGTCAGGCACTAGATGCCTGACCTGCAAACTTCTGGTCGGGACGACTGGATTCGAACCAGCGACCCCTTGACCCCCAGTCAAGTGCGCTACCAAGCTGCGCCACGTCCCGAAGCTTTTGTTTGTTGCTCTGCTCTCGCTCGCAACAGGGAGTATATTAACCCGAAACTTTAGACTTGTGCAAGAACTTTTTTATAAATTTTGAAGCAAGTCCAAAATTGTATCTGCGAGCTGGGGTTTTGTTAGAACGGGAAGTTCTTTCGTACCCGTTGTGCTCACAATCCAGGCCTTGTTGGTATCGGTTCCAAAGCCCGAATCGGCGCGTGAGACATCGTTGGCGATAATGGCATCGCAGCCTTTGCGTGCCAATTTGCGCTCGGCGTACTTGACGACGTTATCGGTCTCGGCAGCAAATCCGATTACGAGGCGATCGCCCTTTTGGCGTGAGAGTTCGGCCAAGATGTCAACGGTCTCGACGAGCTCGATTCGATCCAGGCGCTCGTTGGCCTTTTTGAGCTTATGGTCCGCCGGGGCCGCCGGCGTGTAGTCGGCGACGGCGGCGGCGCAAATGGCAGCGTCGGCCGTCTGGAAGGCGCTCAGCGCCGCCTGCAGCATCTCTGCGGCGGTCTGCACGCTTACGCACGCCACGCCGCGGGGAACATCGAGCGATGTCGGTCCCAGCACGAGCGTGACCTCGGCACCGCGGCGAGCGGCCTTCCCCGCCAGGGCGATGCCCATCTTGCCCGACGATCGGTTTCCAATAAAACGCACGGGGTCGATCGGTTCGTGCGTAGGACCGGCAGTGATGACGATGCGCTTGCCCGCCAGGTCTTGCGGCACGGGATTGAGCACCTCGCAGATGGCTTCGACGATGTCCTCGGGCTCGCTCATGCGCCCCGTGTCCACGTCGCCGCAAGCAAGGTAGCCACTACCGGGCCCAACCACGTGCACCCCGCGGTCGCGCAGCGTGGCCATATTGGCCTGGGTTGCCGGCGCCTTCCACATGCCATTGTTCATGGCCGGCGCGATCACAATGGGTCGCGGCGTGGCGAGTAGCGTCGTAGAAATCAGGTCATCGGCAATGCCGTTGGCCATCTTGGCGATGATATTGGCCGTCGCGGGCGCCACGGCCACCAGATCGGGCTCCTGCGCCAGCGAAATGTGGTGGATGGGGTCGGAAGGATCGTCGAATAGCCCAACCGCGACCGGCTCGTTGGTGAGCGCGCGGAAGGTAAGCGGCCCCACAAACTCCGTGGCATGCTCGCTCATAACGACTTTGACACGTGCGCCGCGCTTTTGCAGCAGGCGCACGATATTGCACGACTTATAGGCGGCGATCCCGCCGGTAATGCCCAGCAGGATCGTTTTTCCCTCAAGTTGCATTGAATTGTTGGATGCCGCCGTCATCGCTAGGCTTCCTTACTCGGGAGCACCAGGAGGCGGTGGCAGTACGGACAGTGCGTAATCTCGCTACCGTCGTGGTTGAGGTCGCTCATGGACGATGCCTGCAGCGCGGTGTGGCAGACCGTGGGGATGTTGCCCTGGATGGTCTCGACGGCCAAGCCGCGGAACTGCTTGAGCAGACGCTCGTAGTCGCTGAGCACGTCGGTGGGCAGCGTAGCGGCCAGCGCGGTGCGCTCCTTGGTGGCGGCATCGATCTGGGCCTGGAGGTCGGCTGCCTTGGCGCGGGCGGCCTTGGTGTCGGCCTTCACGCCCTCCTCGAACTTGGCGATGATTGCCTGTGCGCGAGCCTCGCGGTCGAGCGCCTCCTTGTGGGCGACGACGACGTCCTTGCGGGTGTGCTCGATCTTGTCCAGGCGCTTGGCCAGGGTGGCGAGCTCGTTCTCCAGGTCCTGAACCTCGTGATAGTCAGAGCCGTCGACGTGGCGCTTCTTAGCGGCCTCAATGGCGTTATTGGTCTGGATCTCGGTGGTGTTGAGATCGTCGAGCTCAATATCCAGGTCCTTGCGCTGAGCGTAGAGCTTGGTCATTTCGGCCTTGAGCTTTACATAGGTCTTGCGCTTGGAAGCGAGCTCCTTGAGCTCCGGCATATTGGCAAGTTCGCTCTTGTTGCGGGCGAGCTCCAAATCGATCTGTTGCAGCTTGAGTAGCGTAGCGCCGGCGCTCATAAGTTCTCTCCTTTTGTCACAGTCCACCATTGGCAAGGGTTCAGTATTTTAATCGCATGACGGGGGTCGACCCCGGCGTCAACTGCAGAGTTCATCAATATATCAACGAACGGCTCCTCGGAGCGGTCGTGGCCGAGCAAGATCACCGACAGCCCGCGCAAGGCAAGGTCTTGCGCCACGTGGTAGCCCGCCTCGCCCGTCACGACAACATCTGCGCCCGCGGCGATGGCGAGCTCTCCGAAGTCGCCCAGGGAGCCGCCCAAAATGGCGACGGTGCGGCACGGGCGATCAGCTTTGCCCCACACACGCGGGTCGCTGCCAAAGGCCGTGGCAGCACGGGTGGCAAGATCGCGCAGCGTGCACGGGTCGTTGAGCGTTGCAAGTGCGCCCAGGCCGGTGGCCTCGGGGTCGTCCACGTGCTCCAGTGAGCTCACGGGTGCGGCACCCAGCAGCTTGCTCAGGCAGACACGGGCTTCGTGCGAGCGGTCCAGGTTGGTGTGGAGCGAGATAATGCTCACCCCGCAGCGGGCAGCCTCGTAGAGGGCCGCACTGCACTGGGGTCGTGTGGCATCCGCCGGACAAAAGGCCTCGGGTGCCTTGATGTATATGGGATGATGCGTCAGCAGCACGTTGGCGCTTGCTTCTTGGGCGCGGCGAACATTAGCCTCAGTCGCATCGAGTGCGCAGGCAACGCCGGTGATCTCCGCGGCCGGATCGCCAACGGAGAGTCCTACGTGGTCCCAGGGCTCGGTGTCCGTCTTGGGATAGCGTGCCAGTAGCGCGCGCTCGAGCTCGGCGACGATCATGCGGCACCTGCGATCGAGAGCAGCGTCTGGGCAAACTCGTCCAGATCGTCCGGATTCACGCGGTCGTCAAAGGAAATGCGCAGTGCACCTAGTGCCTGCTCGCGACCAATGCCCATGGCGCTGAGCACATGGCTCGGGTCCATGCTGCCGCTCGAGCACGCCGAGCCGGCCGAAACCTCAAAGCCGGCGGCGTCGAGCTTGATGATGAGTTCCTCTGAGTCCATGCCGTCAATGTAGATCGATAACATGCCGGGCAGACGGTCGGCTTGCGCGTAGTCACCCATGGTGGCGTGAATGCGCGGATGGGCCGTAAGCGTGGCGTAGAGCTTGTCGGAAAGGGCTTGCAGCTTCGCGCGCTCCTGAGCCACATGGGGCGTCAGAGACGAGGCGGCAGCGGCAAAGGCGAGCTGCGTGCGCAGGTCTTGCGTGCCGGCACGACGACCGGCCTCCTGTCCGCCGCCGAAGATGCGCGGGCGCAGCGGCGTGCGGCTCTTAAGGTAGAGTGCGCCAGATGCCACGGGACCGCCAATCTTGTGGGCTGCGACGGACATGGCGTCGACGCCCAGCTCGGTGACATCGAGTGGAATATGCAAGTAGCCCTGGATGGCATCGGTGTGGAACAGGGCACCTGCGGTGTGCGCAGCTGCGGCAAGCTCGCGGATGGGCTGCACCACGCCGGTTTCGTTGTTGGCGACCATAATGCTCACGAGCGCCACGTCGTCGCCTAGCAGCTCGACAAGCGTGGCAGGCTCAACGTAGCCCGCGCGGCAGGGCTGCACCAGGTCGACGGTAAAGCCGGCGGCACGCAGCAGCGGCAGGTTGTCCAGAATCGAATCGTGCTCGATGGCCGAAACGATTACGCGACCGCGCTTGCGATCGCGCTTGCGATCGCGCTGACGAGCGCCCTCGGCAAGACCGAGCAGCGCCAGCTGGTTGGCTTCGGTGCCGCCGTTGGTCAGTACAATCTCGGACGGGCGGACGTGCGCGCCAAAGCTGCGGGCGATCTCGCGACGTGCAACCTCCAGACGCGCGGCAGCCTTGCGGCCGAGCGAATGCAGCGAGTTGGGGTTGACGCCGGCAAGCTCGCTGTCGTCGTACTCGCGCTGCGCAAGGAGCGCCTCGGCGCGCATGGGCGTCGAGGCGGCATAGTCAAGATTCACGGGTATGCGGTTTTGACCTGCGGTCATAAGGGTTTATGCCTCCTGTGCGGCCTCGTTGCCCAGCTTCTGCAGCAGCGCAACCTCGGCAGCGGGATCTTCGGACTTAAATACGGCGGAGCCGGCCACGAGCACGTTGGCGCCGGCCTTGACGACCTCGGCGATGTTCTTGGAAGAGATACCGCCGTCGACCTCGATCAGGGGCGACACGCCGTGGCGCTCGCACATGGCCTTGAGCTCGTGAAGCTTTGCGATGGTGCCCGGGATAAAGCTCTGGCCGCCAAAGCCCGGGTTCACGCTCATGAGCAGCACCATATCGACGACGTCGATGATGCTCTCGAGCACGCACACGGGGGTGGCGGGGTTGAGCACCACGCCGGCCTTGACGCCGCGCTGCTGCAGATGCGTGAGCGTGCGGTGCAGGTGCGTGGAAGCCTCGTAGTGCACGGTGATCATGTCGGCACCGGCGTCGGCGTACCAATCGACCGTCTCGTCGGGGTTCGTCACCATGAGGTGCGCGTCGACCGGTACATCGGTGGAGCGCTTGACGGCCTTAAGGATGTCAACGCCAAAGGTGAGGTTGCCGGTAAAGTGACCGTCCATAACGTCGAAGTGCACGTAGTCGGCACCGGCGATCTTGTCGAGTTCGCCCTTGAGGTTGGCCATGTCGGCCGAAAGGACAGACGGAGCGATTTTGATGGAACCCATGGTAGAAGCCTTTCTGCGCTAGTCGGTGAGTCCGTAGAACTCTTGAGAAGGGACGCGATCTGTGAGAATCTCGAGCGCCCTATCCAAAGTAACACCGTTGTAGAGCGTTTGCTCCACGGCAAAGGTGAGCGGAATGTCTACGCCCAGTGAACGGGCAAGCTCACTGACGCTGCGGGCCGCGACGGCGCCCTCGACCACCATATGCGTACGTGCCTGGTACTCGTCGAGCGAGATGCCGTGGGCAAACTCGTAGCCAAAGGTGCGGTTGCGCGAATGCTCGGAGGTGCAGGTGGCAATGAGGTCACCCATGCCGGCAAGACCCATGCAGGTCATGGCTTGACCGCCGCGGGCGTGCACCAGACGGCTGATCTCGGCCAGGCCGCGCGTCATGATAAGGGCGAGCGTGTTGTCGCCCGCACCAGAACCGGCGGAAATGCCGCACACGATGGCGATGACGTTTTTCATAGCGCCGCAAACCTCGACACCGGTCATATCCTGCGACAGGTAGATGCGGAAGGCCGTGGACAGCAGCAGCTCCTTAAAGGTCTCCCCCACCTGCTGGTCCTCGCTGGCGATGACGGCGGCAGAGAGCCCGCCGCGGCAAATCTCCTCGGCATGGTTGGGGCCCGAGAGGGCCGCCACACGCCGCTCGTTGCCGATCTCGCTGGCAATGACCTCGCTCATGAGCAGGCCAGACTCGGGCTCAATGCCCTTGGTAAGGCAGAGCACCGGGGTGTTGGCGGCGATGAAAGGCGCTGCCTGATGACATACGCTGCGCAGGTGTGTGGAGGGCACGGCAAAGATGATGGCGTCGGCGGCGTCGAGCGCTTGCGCCAGGTCCGTCGTGGCGACGACGTTGCCGGGCAGCTCGTAGTCCACCAGATACCGGGGGTTGCAGTGCTCGCCATTGATGCCGGCGGCCGTCTGCTCGCTGTGGGCCCACATGGTCACGCGCTCGGCTCGCGCGGCGGCAAGGCCGGCGACGGCGGTTCCCCAGGAGCCGGAGCCAATCAGCGCAACATTCATGATTCTCTCCTACTTATCGTCGGGCTCGGTGACGCGCTTGGTAAACGAGAGCTTGGACTCCTTACCGGCCATGAGCTTTTGGATATTCGCGCGATGGGCCCACACAACGGTGATGCCGATTATCGCCATGCAAAACTTAAGTCCCAGGCTGCTGTACGGAAAGACCGCGCAAGCAGCGATGGGAAGACCGATGGCAGCGGCAAGCGAGCCCACCGACACATACTTGGTGATGGCGACGGCCACGATAAACATGCCGAGCAGCGACAGGCCAATAGGCCAGTACCAGGCGAGGATGACGCCCAGGCCAACCGCGATACCCTTGCCGCCGTGGAAGTTAAGGTAGGGCGAGAAGATATGGCCCCACACCGCTGCCAGGCAAATGACGCCGAGCATCCAATCGCCGGGGGCTCCGGGCGCCATGATGCTTACGGGGAAGCCATAGCCCAAGTCGGCAATGAGCGGACGCGCGATAAGGACGCAGATGGCGCCCTTAAGGCAGTCGAGCAACAACGTGAGCGCGGCCACCTTAGGGCCGGCCACGCGCAGCGCATTGGTTGTGCCGATGTTGCCGGAACCCGCCTTGCGAATGTCGGTGTGGTTGAACACGCGGCCCAGGATCAGGCCAAACGGAATCGCTCCGATAAAGAAAGAGACCACGGCGCAGATGGCGGTCAGCAGAATCGGATTATGCATCCTTTTGTTCCTTCTTCCTAAAGAAGAGTCGAATGGGCGTGCCGGCAAAATCGAAGGTCGAGCGCATGCGGTTCTCCACGTAGCGCTGGTAGGTGTCGTTGACCAGATCGCTGTGGTTGACGAAGAACGTGAACGTCGGCGGATTGACGCCCGTCTGAGTCACGTAGTGCATGCGCAGGCGGCGCTTGCCGTCCACCACGGTGTGGCCGAACTCACGTAGGTCGGTGAGGAACGTGTTGAGGCGCGAG
This sequence comes from Collinsella sp. AM43-1, assembly GCF_003467925.1. Taxonomy (NCBI): domain Bacteria; kingdom Bacillati; phylum Actinomycetota; class Coriobacteriia; order Coriobacteriales; family Coriobacteriaceae; genus Collinsella; species Collinsella sp. AM43-1. Next base: position 7,724 of record NZ_QSFR01000017.1, read on the forward strand.
GTGCTGATCTTTTGCGAACGCGTCTTCTCGGCTGCGTCGACCATCGCCCAGATCTTCTCGACGCTGCGGCCAGTGAGGGCAGAGATGCGCAGGTACTGGGCCCAGGGAGCCATGACGCCCAGACGGCGGTCGATGGTCTCCATGCAGGCCTCGCGCTTGCGGTCGTCGTCGAGCAGGTCCCACTTGTTGAGCAGCACAACGATGGCACAGCCGCGCTCGATGGCAAGACCCATGACCTTCTGGTCCTGTTCGGTAACGCCCACGGAGGCGTCGACGACGAGCAGCGCCACGTCGGCGCGGTCGATGGCGCGCAGGCCGCGGACCATCGAGTAGTACTCGATATTCTCGTACACGGTGCTCTTCTTGCGGATGCCCGCGGTGTCGACCATGCGGTAGTGCTTGCCGTTGCGCTCCACGACGGTGTCGATGGCGTCGCGCGTCGTGCCGGCAATGTTGGACACGATAGAGCGGTCGGCGCCTAGGATGCGGTTGAACAGCGAGGACTTGCCGGCGTTGGGGCGGCCGATGATGGCCACGTTCAGCGCATCGGGGAACTCGTCGGCGACCTCGTCCTCTTCCTCCGGAAGCAGGGCCACGATATCGTCGAGCAGGTCGCCCGTGCCATGACCATGCAGGGCCGAGAGCGGCGTGGGCTCACCGATGCCGAGCGAATAGAACTCCCAGATGCTGTCGTTCTCGCGATCGGGGTTGTCGAGCTTGTTCACCAGCAGAAAGACCGGCTTGTCGCAGCGCTTGAGCATGCGAGCGACCGACTCGTCCTCCTCGGTGACGCCGGTGCGGCCATCGACCACAAACAGGATGACGGCGGCTTCCTCGGCGGCGGCGAGCGCCTGGTCGCGGATGGACGTGGCAAAGACGTCGTCGCTCTTGAGCGGCTCGATACCGCCCGTGTCGACGATGGTGAACTCGCGGCCGTTCCAATCGGCCGTGTGATATGAGCGATCGCGCGTGACGCCGCGAGACTCGTGGACGATGGCGTCCGAGGTCTGGGCCAGGCGGTTAACGAGCGTGGACTTGCCCACGTTGGGGCGTCCGACGACGGCGACGATAGGTTTCATCTGCTCTCCTTTAATGGGTAGGGTCAGCGGAATTAGTAGAGTCGGCAGGCACAATGCCAAGGATGTGCTCCAGGGTATCGAGCAGCTCATGCGGCATGGTCGACACCACATGAACCTCGGCGCCGCGACTGGTAAGGCTTGCGAGTAAATCGTCACGATGATACTCGTCAAGCGTCATGCCGTCAGCGTTGAACATGAGCTTAGGCACAAAGAGCATAACCCCCGACAGATCTTGGGGCAGCTGCTCCAAGATGTCACACGCGACGATGAGGCCGGTCACGTCCACGTTGCCGCCAAAGTAGCGGTTCTTGATGGCCGTGACAGTGCCGGCGAGTCCCTGGGGCGACTCCACAAAGCGGGCCACCGTGTCGCGTGCGCTGGCGCCCGAGAGGCACAGCAGGTGCTGGCTGCGGGCGGCGATGGCCTCGCGGACGCGGGCCAGACGCTCGGTATCGGCGGCAAGCACGTCGTCGGTCTCGTCTAGATACGAGCGGATCATGCCGATGCCGTCGTAGTACTGCGGGTAACCGTCGTAAAAGTCCGCCTCCGGCGGCTCGATGCCGGCGTCCAGATAGAACTCGTCGCTCATCTGGAAGGTATGGCGACCAAAACGCTCGTACGCGCGGTCCTGGAAGGGTCGGATCATGGCGATGGTCTCGCGCGCCAGTTCGGGCTTGTCGCTGTATGACCAGCTAAAGCGGTTTTGGTGCTTGGTAAAACCGAGCGGCACAATGCCCAGGCTGGTGATTTGCTCGTGCTCCTCGCAAAAGCGCAGGGTCTTTTCCAGCTCCTCGCCGTCGTTCATGCCGGGGCACAACACAATCTGCGCGTGAATCTCGATGCCGGCGGCCATGATGGCCTCGAGTACGTCCATGCCGCGCTGGGCGTTGCGGCCCATCATGCGGCGGCGGACATCGGGGCTCACGGCGTGGACCGACACGTTCATGGGGCTCATGTTGCGTTGGATGACGTTTTGAACATCTTCGTCGGAGAGGTTCGTGAGCGTGACAAAGTTGCCCTGCAAAAAGCTCAGGCGGTAGTCGTCATCGCGAATATAGAGCGTGGAGCGGCCGCCCTTGGGCAGCATGGTCATAAAGCAGAACACGCAGGCGTTAACGCAGGTACGCATGCCATCAAAGATGGGGCCATCGAACTCCAGGCCCCAGTCCTCGCCGGGAAAGCGGTCGAGCTCGACGGGGGTGACGGTGCCGTCGCGTGGATCGAATACCTCCAGCTCGACGGTGTCGTCGTCGGCTTCCCAGAGCCACACGATCATGTCGGTGAGCTGCTCGCCGTTGACCGTGAGCACGCGCATGCCCGGCTCGATACCCACATCCCATGCGGGCGACTCGGGACGCACGTTCTTAACGAGCGCGCCTTCACCCGGCTCGGGGTCGCGGCTGCGCCCGTAATCGGCCACCTCGGCGGCGTATGCGGGTACGGTCTGGTCCATGATTAGCGGCAAAGCTCCTTGATGCGCGCGACGGCGCGTTCGATGTGTTCTTGCGGGGTGGAGGCTCCGGCGGTGATGCCGATGTGGCGCGCGTTGGCAAACCATGCGGCCTCAAGCTCGGAAGCTTCCTCGATGTGGTGCGTGTGCTCGCAGGCATCGGCACAAATCTGCGCCAGGCGGCGCGTGTTACCGGAGTTTTTGCCGCCCACGACGACCATGCAGTCGCAGCGGTTGGCAAGTGCGGCGGCCGCCTGCTGGCGCTCGCTCGTGGCGGCGCAGATCGTGTTGATCACACGCAGTTCCTGCACGCGTGGGGTGATGGAGGCCACAACCTCGGCCAGGTTCTGCGCGGTCTGGGTGGTCTGCACAACCAGTCCCACCTTGCCCTTGAGCGACAGCTCGTCGGCGTCAGCGGCACAGCTCACGACCTGTGCGTCATCACCAGCATGGCCAAGAATGCCCTCGACCTCGGGGTGACCCGGCTCGCCCACGACAATCACGCGGTAGCCCTCGCGCACCAGGCGCTCGGCCGCCACATGGACCTTCTGCACGTAGGGGCAGGTGGCGTCGACCACGTCGAGGCCGCGCTCACGTGCGGCCTCGATCACCTGCGGCACCACACCGTGGGCGCGAATGATCACGGTGCCCGAAGCAGCGTCGTCCAAGGTGTCTGCCAGACCAACGCCTGCCTCGGCGAGCGCGCGCACCACGATGGGGTTATGAATGAGCGGGCCCAGGGTGTGGACCTGAGCGCTCTCCCCTGCCTGCGGCGCGGCGGCCAGCGCCATGTCGAGCGCGCGCTGCACGCCGTAGCAGGTGCCGGCATGCGCGGCAATCTCGATGGTGGGGACGACCTCCCTTGCGGCGGCCGCGGCGGTATTCATGACGTTCTCACCCATGGCTAGAACCTGCCCGGGTGCTCGGCGCACAGGTCGTCGCGCATGGCGTAGACGCGGCTCATGGCCTCGGACTCAAACCAGGCTAGGCGCTCCTTGCGCTTGAGCTCGGCCGGAGCGTCGGAAAGTGAGATGGCCTTGCCGGCGCGGATCCAGCACTTCTTGGGGCGCATGATCTTTTTGCCTTTGGGCGTGATGTCGGACCAGCCGCAGATGGCGAGCGGGTTGACGGGTGCCTTACCCATCTGGGCTATGAGCGCAAAGCCGCCATGGACCTCGGGCTTGATCTCGCGCGAGCGGATGCGCGTGCCCTCGGGGAAGATCAAGACATCCTCGCCGCGTTGCAACGCATGCTGAGCGGCACGCAGGCACTTCATGTCGGCGGTGCCGCGCTCGACGGGAATACCGCCCACGCGGCTAAAGGCCCAGCGCACGATCTTGCTTTTGGCGAACTCGGATTTAAAGATGGGGCGCACACGGCGGCCGCCAAAGAACAGCGCCGTCTCCACGGCCAAGAGTTCGGCCATCGAGGTGTGGTTGCAGATGACCACGCTGCCGCGGCCTTCCTGGCGCTCAAACAGCAGGTCGACGTCTTCGACCTTCCAGCGCCACATGAGCTTGGAGAAGACCCACAGAATAGCCATGACCACCACGACGACGGCGCGGATGAGCGCCGGGAACTCGGCGTAGGGGGCGTTGTAGTAATCCTCGGGCGTCTGCTTAAACAGGCGCATGGGCTACCTCCTTTGGTTGATGAGGTCCTCGATTATCGAGACGACCTCGTCGATGGTGTGGGCGGTGGAGTCGACGTGCACGGCGTCCTCGGCGGGCACGAGCGGTGCGACCTCGCGGCTGCTGTCGAGTTTGTCGCGCTGCTTGAGGGCGTCGAGGGTTTCGTCGACCTCGGTCTCGAGCTGCTCCGTGCTGAGCGGCTGAGCGTCGCTTTGGTGGCGTTGCAGCACGCGACGACGGGCGCGCTCGCGCGGGTCGGCGGTCAGGAAGACCTTGACCTGTGCGTTGGGGAACACGACGGTGCCGATGTCGCGACCCTCGGCCACGATATCGCGGTCCTCGGCGGCGCGTCGCTGATGGATGAGCATGGCGGCGCGTACGCCCGGGTAGGCCGAGACCTTGGAGACATTGGCGTCTACCTGCGGGGTGCGGATGGCAGCCGATGCGTCCGCACCGTCGATGGTCAGGCGCGTGTCCTCGCCGGTGCCGTTGGTAAAGCGGATCTCGATCTGCTCGGCGAGGGCGTCGATGGCCGCCTCGTCGTCCAGGTCGATGCCGCGGTCGAGCGCGGCGAAGGTGACGGCGCGATACATGGCGCCCGTGTCGAGCTTGTTAAAGCCCAGCTGGCGGGCGATCTCCTTGGCGATGGTAGACTTGCCGGAACCGGCGGGGCCGTCGATGGCGACGATCATGCAATGCTTCCTTTCGGTGGTTGACGTGCTGGTATGATGCGCGAGCGCTGGGGCTTGGCGGACTGACTAGCCCGTGTAGCGCTCGCGGTAGGTGTTGCGCTTGGGCGCGGAGCCGTGGCTGCCGTGGTGGCGCGTGTGGGCCGCGGTGTTGGTCGCGGGCGCGGCGGCGCGCTCGGAAGCGGCCTGCTTGGGCGGGATGCCGCCGGCCTTAAGGATCTGCACCTCGCGGTCGGTGAGCTCGCGCCACGAGCCCTTGGCCACGTCCTTGAGCTCCAGGCCGGCAAAGTTACAGCGGTGCAGACGGATCACCGGATGGTGGATCTTGCTCAGCATGCGCTTGACCTGGTTTTTGCGGCCCTCACGGATGATGACCTCCACGGCGGTGGTGCCGGGCTTCACACCCTGGGGAGCCACGGCCTCGGCCTCACGAGCGGTGATGACGCGGCAGATCGCCGGCTGGCACAGACCGTCGTCGAGCTCGATGCCGCGACGCAGCGGCGTAAGATCGTGGTCGGACAGCTGCCCGTCCACGAGCGCCTGGTAGGTCTTGTAGACGTGCTTGCTAGGGTGCAGCAGATCCTGCGACAGGTCGCCGTCGGTGGTAAAGAGCAAAAGGCCCGTGGTGTCGCGGTCCAGGCGACCCACCGGGAAGAGCCCCGGAAAGCGGTCGCGCGGGACCAGGTCGGCCACGCAGGGTCGCTCCTGCGGATCGCTCATGGTGGTGAGGTAGCCGGTCGGCTTGTAGAGCATCAGGTACACGGCGCCCTGGTTGAGCTTGACGGGCATGCCGTCGACCTCGATATGGTCGCGGTCGACGTCGACCTTGGTACCTAGTTCGGTCGCGACCTGGCCGTTGACGGTCACGCGGCCGGCGGTCATCAGGTCCTCCGAGCCGCGGCGGCTCGCCACGCCCGCACGCGCCAAAAAGCGCTGCAGGCGCATGGTGTGCGGATAGACGGGCTGGGTGTCGGACTCGTGCGTATCCGCGTTGGGCACCGCAGCGCCGGCGCGCGTCTCCCCTACTTCGTTAGTCCTCGTCATGTAAATCCTCCGAGGTCTCGTCGACGACCAGGTTTTCCAAGTCCTCGACTGCCTCAACATCTTCAACATCGGTATCGAGCAGATCGCGCTCTTCGTCCAGGTCCTCGGCCTGCTCCTCGAGCGTGGACTGAATGCTTCGGCCGCTCAGGCGCTCGCGGATAAACTGACGCGACTGCTCGTCGGGGGCAAACTGCTCCAGGTCGGGCAGGTCGCGGGTGGAGCGCAGGCCGAACTTCTCCAAAAAGGCGTTGGTCGTGCCGTAAATGATGGCCTGACCGCGCTGGGGGTCGCGTCCGAGCTCGCGCACCAGACCTTTGTCCACGAGCGACGCGATGACGCCGTCGGAATTGACGCCGCGGATGCCCTTGACCACCTCGCGCGTCACGGGCTGGTGGTATGCGATGACGGCAAGTGTTTCGAGCGCGGCCTGCGACAGCTTTTGCGTGTCCCAGCTCAACACATAGGCCTCGACCACGTCGTGGTAGGCGGGGTGCGTAAACAGGCGCCAGCCGCCGGCGACCTCACGCAGCTGAAAGCCACGGTTGGCCTCCTCGTACTCAACCTTGAGCTCGGCGAGCAGCGATGCGCACTCGCCGGGGGCGATATCCAGTGCGCCGGCGAGCGCGGGCGCACTCACCGGGTCGCTCGACACCAGCAGCAGCGCCTCGAGGGCGCCTTTGAGGCTGTTTGCCTCCAGCGTTGAAAGGGTTGACATGGTTGCTGCTCCTATTCGGTGAGCTCGGGGCCCTCGCCGGGCACGTATGCCTCGGCGCCCTCGACTCGGTTGATGCAGATGGTTCCGAAGATCTCGTCCTGGCTCAGCGTGAGCGAACCGCGCTTTGCGAGCTCTAACATGGCCAGGAAGGTGACGACGAGTTGCTCGGTGGTGGCGTCGCCGTCCAACAGCTCGCGGAAGGTGCAGGTTTGGTGCGCCATGGTAAAGCGGTCGACTGAGGCCACGGTCAGGTCGAGCGGTACGCGATGCGGCGCCACATGCTCGGCCTCCAGCAGGAAAGTCTGGCGCTTGCCGTCCAGGTCGGCACAGATAACGGCCAGGCCGCGCAGGGCGATGCCAGCCAGATAGTCGGGCATGAGCCCTAGGAACTCAGGGTCGGGGCCGGCCACACGCGGATGCATACGGCTTTCGGCCTGCATGCGGGCACCGAGGGCCGCAGCCGCGCCTTTAAACTGCTTGTAGGCAATCAGGCGCTGGATCAGGACCTCGCGCAAGGCGTCGCCGTCGAGCGCGCTGAGTTCCTCGAGGTCTTCGTCGAACTCGTCATCGTCGTCATCGACTTTGCGCGGGGCCTCCTGCGGCACCAGAGAGGCGGCCTTGATGTCCAGAAGGGTTGCCGCGACCAGCAGAAAGTCGCTCGCCACGTCCAGGTCCAGCGCCTCGATGCGCTCCACCTCGGCAAGGTACTGCTCGGCCACCTCGCTGATGGAGATGGCGCCGATATCTACTTTTTGGCGGGTTACCAGCTGCAGCAACAGGTCGAACGGCCCGCTGTAGACCTGAGTCGACACGCGATACGACATCTTCGACCTCCTTTGACGGCGCCTTCGCGGCGCGGTTTGGGTGCATGTTGCGACCGTTTTGCGCGGTCGACCTGTAAGTTTACCTTAGATGCCGGCGATTGCGAAGTTGAGCAGCCACTCGGCCAGCGGATACACGGTAACGTCGAAATAGCGGCCAATCACATCAATGCCAGTCCACATGGGCAGCAGATACAGCACGATGATGAGGATGGGCATGGCGTATTGCTGCAGGTGGTAGTAGTTGTTGAGCGCCTTGCCTTTGAGGAGCGGCACGATGATCGACGAGCCATCGAGCGGCGGGATCGGGATGAGGTTGAAGAATGCGAGTGACAGGTTAACCACGATAAACGTGGCGCCGAAGTTCATGATCTGTGACGCCAGGGCAAAGGAGATGCCGGTGTAGAGGTTGCCGTACGCCACGTGCATGAGTGCCGCGGCAAGGCACGCGAGTGCGATGTTCGACGCGGGGCCGGCCGCGCTCACCAGGACCTCGTCGCGCTTGGGGTGCTTGAGGTTGTTGAGGTAGACGGGCACGGGTTTGGCGAAGGCGAACACCGGGCCGCCGGCCGCGAGCATGAGCAGCGGCAGGATGATGGTGCCAAACGGGTCGATATGGTTAAGCGGGTTGAGTGACACGCGGCCGCGCGAACGGGCCGTCTTGTCGCCGAGCGCCCAGGCCGCGGCGGCGTGTGCGCTCTCGTGGATCACGATGCCCACGATGACGGCGACGGCGCTGGCGAGCAGGTTCATGAGGTAGCTGCTGGACATAGCGCTCCCCTAGCGGACGCGGCGCGAGGCGCGCGTGAGCAGGTAGTCGATCACAAACAGGATCACGGCGACGATGGCGTAATCCAGGCGGAACACGCCGCCAAAGGGCGACGTGATGACGCCATAGCCGGCGATGGCGCTCGGCAGTGCGCGCGAAAGCTCAACGACAAAGCCTGCGATCTGCAGCTTGGCGGTGAGGCCGCTAAAACACAGCAGCACGGTCATCGCGCTCATAAAGATGCCGCAGATGCGACAGGCGACGGCGATGATGCTCATCGCCACGGCAGCGGCCTTACGAGAGTTCACGCGCGGTCTCCTCTTCGATCTGGGTGGAAAGCTCCAGCCATTCGTCCTCGAGCTTGGGTAGCTCTTGCTTAAGGCCGTTATATTCCCCCAGCGCGGCGTTGAACTTGTCTTGATCGGCATAAAGCTCTTCGCTTGCCATCAATTCCATAAGCTCGTCATAGCGGGCGCGCTTTTTGTCGAGCTCCGTCTCGATCTTCTTGAGCTGGTTACGCACGCCCTTGAGCTTTTTGTTGAGCGCAGCGCGGGCTTGGGCCTCGGCGCGCTTTTGCTCCTTGGTCTTTTTGCCCTCGGCAGGCTTGGGGGCGGCGACGGGGGTGTCGGCCTGGGCGGCGCTGGCCTTGGCGGACTTGGTCGTGGCCGGCGCGCTCTCCGTGGACGCCTCGGCGGCGGCGCGGGCTGCGAGGTCCTCGCGCTTGTAGAGGTAGTAGTCGTAGTCGCCGTCGTAGACCGTGACTTGTCCGTCGCGGATGTCGATGACGCGGTTGGCCACGGCGCGCACCAGGTGTTCGTCGTGGCTGATCAGCACGATGGTGCCGGGGAAGTTTTGCAGGGCGTTCTCGAGCATGTCCACCGAGTCGATGTCTAGGTGGTTGGTGGGCTCGTCCAGGCACAGGAGCGCCTCGGGGGCCACGAGCATCTTGGCCAGGGCCAGACGCGCTTTTTCGCCGCCGGAGAGGACGCGAACCTGCTTCTCGATGGAATCGTTGTCGCTAAACAGGAAGGCGCCCAGTAGGCTGCGCTGCTGCGGCACGGTCCACTTGGGCGTGACGGTGTCGATCTCTTGCAGGACGGTGTTGGACTCGGTCATGCCCTCGAGCGCGTGCTGGGCGTAATAGGCCACGCCCACGTTGGTGCCCAGGTCGCGGGTGCCGGTGGTGGGCGGCTCCAGTCCGGCGATGATCTTCATGAGCGTGGACTTGCCGGCGCCGTTGGGGCCGACGAGTGCCACGTGCTCGCCGCGGTAGAGCTTGAGCTCGATGTCGCTGTAGATGTGCTTGTTGCCGTAGGACTTGGCCACGCCCTCGAGCCCCACGACCATGTCGCCGGAGCGCGGCGGGTCGGGGAACTTAAAGTCGATGTGCTTGTGGCCCTCGGGTAGGATGACAAGCTCCTTTTTGATCTGCTCGATCTTGCGGATGCGCTCCTGAGCCTGGGCAGCCTTGGTGGGCTTGTAGCGGAACTTGTCAACGAAGACCTGCATATGGGCGATGTCGCGCTCCTGGGCGGCGCGCTTGGCGCGCATCTGCTCCAGGTTGTCCTCGCGCTGCTTGAGGTAGCTACTGTAGTTGCCGGTGTAGGTGGTCACGCGGCGGTTTTCGAGAGCGGCGACATGGTCGACGCAGGCGTCCATGAAAGCGCGGTCGTGGCTGACGATGAGCACGGCGCCATCGTAGTTGGCGATAAAGCCGCGCAGCCACTGGACGCTTTCGAGGTCCAAGTGGTTGGTGGGCTCGTCCAGAAGCAGCAGGTCGGGGTGACGCAGGAAGAGCTTGGCCAGCGCGATGCGCATCTGCCAGCCGCCCGAGAACTCGGAGCACGGGCGCTCAAAGTCGGTGACCTTAAAGCCAAGGCCGGACAGGATCTTGCGGGCGTTGCTCTCGAGCTCGTAGCCGCCCAGGTGCTCAAAGCGGTCCTGGACCTGGCCGTACTCGTTAAGGAGCGCGTCAACGTCCTTGCCCTGTTCGGAGAGCTCAGTGATCTGGGCCTGCAGCTCGTTGGCGCGCTCGCCCATGCGGCGGATTTCCTTGGCGGCGGCCATGACCTCAGCGAGGATGGTGGTGTCCTTTTGTTCCAGATTAGTTTCCTGCTCTAGGTAGCCCACCTGGCAGTCCTTTGCGTACTGGACCTGGCCGGAGTCGGGACTGTCGATGCCCATGATGATTTTGAGCATGGTGGTTTTGCCGGCGCCGTTGGGGCCCACGAGGGC
>NZ_QSFR01000017.1:18363-48348 GCF_003467925.1 Collinsella sp. AM43-1
GACCATGGCGTCTCGGGCAGAAATAAAACCGCAGGTAGACGGCCTGCGGTTTTCGCGAAATACGGGGTATGGTCGAGGGGTCGGGGTTAAACGTAGTAGATGGGCCGGTTTCGTGGCGGCGGCATCGCAGGCAGCCGACCGAGGGCGTCCGGAAGTGAGCAAGCAGGCTATTTGCAAGTGAAAACTAATGCCATGAAAAAGAAAACAGCCCAGACATATTGCCTGACCTGTTGAAAAACCTGGTGGGCCCTCCGGGATTCGAACCCAGAACCCAGGGATTATGAGTCCCCTGCGCTAACCGTTGCGCCAAGAGCCCTTATAAAGTGGCGCTTGCAGTTGGGGTGGCAGAACAGCCTCCAACGCTTTGAACCACGATGTGAAATACTACCATGCGCGCGGCACCCGTTCAACGCACGATCTTGTCGACCAGGAGGATCATGCTGCCGCCTTTGACCTTGTGTGCCTATATGAAAAAAGGCCCCAACTTGCGTTGGAGCCTCATTCAATGCTCGGGTGGAGACGAGGGGGATCGAACCCCTGACCTCTTGACTGCCAGTCAAGCGCTCTCCCAGCTGAGCTACGCCCCCGTGCGAAGAAGTACTATACGGGAACTCGGACCACGATGCAAGGACAATTTTGGAAAATTTCGCAGTCGCGGCGCGTTCCGCCATCCGCCCAACGGCCGTCTTGCCGGCGCCAGGCCCATTACCGGGGCCGACCGCGCCCCCGCCGACCCGGCGATTCCAAAACCATGCCGGTTTACGGGGCCAGGCCGGGAACCCCCGAGCATGCCGTAATCGGTAAAATCAAAATCGCAGGTAGGCGACTTGCGCATTCCGTGAAATGCAGGGTATGGACGGCCGGTCCGGGTCCAGCCCCGTAATCCGGCACAGTTTTGAAATGACATTAATTCACTAACAGGCAAACTAGGTAGTTCTAGCGCCTTGTCGCCGGCTAAATTCCGATTTCCAACCAGTTGCACAAAACATTTGCTCGCAGTCTCGTCTCGGCGCACTTCATTGCCTCAGTTTTGACTTTATAGCGAATCCCTAAACGGTCGCAGACACTTCTGACTATGGTGTCTAGCTGCTTTGAATCGTTGAGCATATCGTGAGTCACCAGGAATACATCGAATCCCATGCTCTGCAACGCAGTCATGCGTTCCGCATCGTGGTCAAGTATTGCACCTGAACCATGAATGACTTCACCTTGGATTTCGATAATTGCCCCTTTCATAAGAATCGGATTTACGATCACGATATCGCCGTAGCAGACCTTTTGACCTGCGATGCTTTGCGCCGATATGGAAAGAGGAGTTAAGTCGTTGGCATAAACGTTCGTGAAGCCAGCGCCGCCAAGACGCCGCGGACGGTTTAGAAGCAAGATTCCTGCAACCTCGAGCGGAGACGCAGCAATGCCGATAACCTGCTGAGCGGCATCATAAAACTGCTTTCCCCACATTTGACTTTTGACCTTGTCGGCGAAACGATGCAGGTCGCTCAGCTCGATGAGCGGCTTTCTCATCCAGAGAGAAGTACCTTTGAGTTTCGTAACCTCTCTTCCATCTTCACGCTTGCTCGTTTGGCTATCATTATCTGGGTCCTTAACGGTTGCGCGGGCATAAACTCGTTTCCAAGGAACCTCGTCTTCGCCTTCTCCAAGTTCGAACAGATCCTGCGTGCTGGAATTGCGATTCTCCTCTACCGCCATTTTTAACTGCATTTCGGCAGCGGGAGCCGGCTCGAAAACAGAAAACCAACCGCAAAGTTCGTACATAGCCAGTACGAGATCTATTTGGGATACAAAGCGTGTCATAGTAAATAACGTGTTAAGCGGATTGGTGACACAAAAGCCTAAATTAGTGTCGATTGTTGTGCCGGCATCCGATGCCCCTTCCCAGCGAATAGTAGAGCGCAATCCCGAGTGGTGATTACAACAACCTGGCGAAGTAACAGCGATAATTGGGGTCTTGAGGACTTCGGTTACAAAAGGGGCTTGGGATAGAGCTCGCCAGCCGTCTTCGGAGTTGGGCAGGCGCGGGTAGAGATTGCGCACCTGCGGTGGGCAGCGCCAATAGCGGAATGCAGTGTTTGCGCAGACGATATCGTCCATTTGCGCCTCCCCTGGTATCGGCCGTAGGCCGTGCGGATTGCGGGCAAGGTCGATTATCTACTGGCGCATCATGCGGGTAAGTACGGGTAGCTGACCAAACACTGACCAAAAGCTTGACGCAATCTATTGAAAATCCGCCATAGACATGAACGTGCTGGTACGAGCTGTGAGCCAGTGGTCTCTGTCTCCACAATTGCGCATAGATTGCGCAGAGAATTCAATGAATGAACGCAGATGCACTTTTCAAAACGTGCGATGACGACAACTAAAGTGAACTGCATAACATACAACGCTTTAGGTAAATTCGGTTCGATTTGGCATCATATGAAAAAAGGCCAGAGGCTTAACACCTCTGACCTGCGCTTTTGATGGTGGGCGATACAAGATTCGAACTTGTGACCCCATCCGTGTGAAGGATATGCTCTACCCCTGAGCCAATCGCCCGTCGCCTTTCGGCAAAAGAGATACTAACATAGCCGCGCGTGGTTTACCAAGAACTTTTTGCCCTCGATTTTAAATTCGTGGGTGCTAGCCAAGCCAAAACAATCAAAGCAATCTGAAAAACCGCAGCTAAACCACCCTTTATCGTTTAATCCACGAGGTCTCGGGACGGCAGATAAGTCGCGCGTTGTTGTAGGCCATGTCGAGCGTGAGGCAGGTGCGTGCGGCGTAGAAACCGTCCTCGCGCTGGATGGTCAGCGCCAGCTCGGGCTTGTCGCCGGTTAGGCACAGCGGCAAGAGCAGCTGGATCCGGCCGCCGTAGAACTGCGGCACGGCGAGTGTGTAGTTGGCGGCGGCGCGGCGGGCGGCCTCGACGACGGCACCCTCAAAGGCGCGGCGCAGCAGCAGCGAGTTACCCTCCCCCATCAGGCTGGCAGGAATGCGCGTCAGGTTCTCCTCGTCGCCCAGAATGTGATCGATGTTGGAGCGGATGGGAAGGCGGTGGTCAAAGACCAGCTCGGAAGGGTCCTCGGCAAAGCGTACGCGGCACGGCAGGTACTCAAACGAGACTAGCATGGGGTCGCTTTCCTTAAAGGAGCCCTTCAAAAACCAGTGCTGGTGCGCGTCGGGCTTGGTGTTGGGCTCAAACAGGCCGTAGGTGGTTTCGTAGCGGCGCGTGTGCAGGCCGGTGTTGAATAGGCAGCGGACGTCGTCGAACACCAGCGGCAAGTTGGACGGGGCGGTCTGGTCCACGTCGCGCTCGGTCAGGAACACCGCGCGGCTAAACGAAAACGACAGGTAGTTTTTGAGGATGCGGTTGCCGGGGCCCCAGTCCTCGGGGTCGGCGAGGTCGACCAGGCGGTCGTAGCAGGGCTCGGGGCAAAACGCGAAGTCGTACACATTGCTGCACAGGGTGCTGGGGATCTCCGTGTGGTGTCCAATCCATTTCATAACTGGAGTGCGGATCCTTAGATTCTATACGCGCGACAGGTCGCCGGCTCGCCACAAAGCAATTGCGACCTTGCTTTTTGACGAGCTTGTCGCGGGAGTGGCTTTCGAAAACGAGGTCGCGGATCCAAGCGAAGTGCGGAGTAAAACCAAGGCCCGTCGACCAGACCCCGGTTTTACGCTTTTGCGACATGCGTTTTTTAAATAGAGGATGTGTTGGGGCTGCTATGGCTGCCATGTAATTTAAAAACAAAAGACCGCTCAACAGATAGGGGTGCCCCGGCATTGGCCGGGGCACCCCGTCTCGGAAGCCATATTGCTTACCTTTAGATCACTTGACTATTTACGAAAAGCAAGGAAAACCGCCGCTGCGATGCATATGATGCCTATCACGAGCGGAAGCCACGCCTTATCTTCTTTATCCTTAACAAGAAAAGCCTCAATTGCGGACGCAAGGACCAGGAATCCGCCGATAATCAGCAGATCAAGCGCAACGAAACGGACGGTCGTTATATCGGAAGAAACCCCTCCGGCATTAACGTTCACAAGCGTGAAGATCGCGGCAAAAATGGCGAAGAGAGCCAGAACGTTGCCATAGATACGAGACTCGATGTTGGCGACTTCGTTCTTTTTATCCTCGACCTTTTTGAGCTCTCCGGCATAGACGTCGGAATAGTCGGCAAGCCCATTAAAATTGAGCTCATCGGAAAAGGCTCCATGGTAAGGATGAGCAACCGTGCCTTCGACGCGCTGGAATGCGACTTGCGCGATACCCTTAGATTTATCAAGGGCAATCGTGTTGCCGCTTACGTTTGTAACACGGTAGAACAGCCGTGTTCCATGACCGGGGAAATATAGCGGCGCATCCAAAGAAAGCCCCTGGCGAATGCGCGAATTGCGTAAAAGAACGCTAGCGGTCAAATCGTTGGGCAGCGCGATACATTCAACGCAAGAGACAAAAGTCGAGTCTCCAGGGCCAAGTTCGACCTCGGATTGCTTGCTTTCGTTAACGTAGAACCCGTCAGTGCGCAAGTCATACGTAACCTGTCCGATGTTCGAAGCATCGGCATTGAGCAGCACCTTGCTGTCGATGAGCTCCTGAATCTTAGTATCGCTCAAGTACATATGAATCACTTCCTTAGGACAACGAGTATAGCACTGAGGTATTGCGCTGGCGGCTGTCCCCAAAGGGGACATAGGGGAAGAAGTTTGAACACATATTTAAGGCTCGGACACGTGGTTGCGATTCCTATTCCTCGTCCGGAAGTAGAAACCTGGTATACATCTGAAAGACGGCAAGAAGAAATAGGTCTTCCATGGTCTCGATTCTCTCGCCATCGAAACCGCCGGGGCACCCGTAGTCCTTATCGTTGGCCTCGTCACCAGAGCCGTAGGTCGCCGCGTAGAATGCAACGGTTAACGCGAATCGGCAGGCCTCAATCTCGGAGCTCGATTCGAATTGATATTCATTTTTCAGATAGGAAATGGGGGCGAAGGAAGCGACCCTGGATTCGAAGGCCTCGGAAAGGACCTTACGGATAAGGTAATCGTACCCCGGGGAACAGCTATCAGGGGGCAGAAAGGAAGAGTCCAGGCACTCAGAAAGAAGGTCAACCCGAGGTTCTGGCAGCCTCTCCCCCGCATACCTTTCGAGGCTGCGAAGCACGTATTTCCCATCATCATAAAGAACGGGTTCGTCTTCTGGGAAGCGGTCACGGAGGGCGGCTTCGACTGCGGTGATGCAACGGACGAACAGGTCATCCTCTCCCCTGACCCGCAAGTCAAGATTGCAGTATTTAAGAATTAGATTCTGTACCTCCGGCACGAGACAACAAAAGTTCCGGTACATCTCACGTGAATAATAAAAAAGGTCATTGTGCATGGCGGCGACAGCGCAAAGCGGAATTAATCCTCTGTCTGAGTAATACTTCGAGATAAACTCGATTGCCTGCGCCTTATTCCCTTCGGCGTGTCTGCGTTCGTCTCTTTCGTCCTGGCGACGCTCGAATTCCTCCATGCGCTTGCTCTGGCAACACTGTTTCTTGCCAATGATGGCTGTCACAATTAAAGAGATAAACGCGCATATTAATTCAGCCAATTCGTTCCACTTCACAAGAAACCCCCACAATACTTAATGGTGTTGCAATTCTATATACCAAGCAATTCTACGCATGGGACGTAGGCCTCGACCGCAACAGCCGGATATACGCAAAAGAGGGGTTAGACCATACTGCTTGCACTATAAATGAATTCAGCGGATCTAAATCCGCCTTGCGCTCGACCCTGATTGTTGCATTGCGGTGCTCTGTGTACTGCCGATATTGCGCTTGGGCACCGGAGCCGACATAAGTCCCGGTGCCCTTTTTGCTGTTTGTGATCTGCACCACCTTATTGTTGAATTCTTTTCTCCCGTATATCAACCCGGGTCTCGTTGCCGCGATTCAGCCCATGGACGCGTCCGTATGGCCTCTGCCTTCGATAATTGGGCGCCTATAAGCAAACAAGCAAATAGCAATGCCTTGTGGATGTCCCTTTCTTCCAAATGGCAGCTATCTCAACAACGACATGCGGCAGCTAGAAGCATTGTACCAAGCAGGAAAAGCGTCACGGAAGCTGCGACCCAGTTGTTGTCGCCGGTCTTGGGGAGTAACGCAGTTGTCGCGGTGGCGGTTGCGGTCTTGGGCTTATAGGACGTGGACACCGTGGTCTTGGTTACTGTCGTTGCTGTCTTGGTTGTCGTGGCCGCGGGTTTCATCGTGGGATTTGCCGTGGGTCCTGTGGTGGGCCCTCCGGCAGCGGGGTTAGCATCGGTGGGAGACCTGTCCACGCTGCCACCTGGCACGTCGCGCCCGTCGGTCTCCCCCGCGGGAGGCGTGGCGACATCGGGCACAACCACCACATGCGGTGCCATCGCACCGGAGGCATCCAACACGCCGCCAGCACCAAAAGCCCCACCAACAGGCGTCACAAACCGCGCGGACACAAGCGACCCGCCCGTGCATGCAACGCCGCCGTCGGTACCGGCCGCATCGAGCCGCGAGGCGTCGACGGAAAGCCGGCAGCCAACCGCACCGTCGCCAAGGCCCGCATCTTGCAGATACACGCCGTAGGCGCGCACGCCCGCTCCGGACCCGGCGCCCGCGGCAACGACGCGTCCGCCGCCGCGCACGGCCATGTCGCCTGCGATCACGCCAGCGACCGCCTCGTCCGTTATATCGGCCCCGCCTGCCCGGGCATCGACGGTGCATTCGTCCACCACGAGCGCCTGCGAAACGTGGATCCCGCACTGCGAGCCCGTCGCCGTTAGGGTCCCGGTGCCGCTAAGCGTCAGGTTGCCCCACACCTCCATGCCGCACAGCGTGATGTCCGCATCGGGCGCATGCGACTCCGTCACGGAGTTTTGCCCGGTAAGCGTCAGCACCAGGTCGCCCTCGGCGCCGATGGCCTCGCCCGCGTAGCCGTTAAGCTCCAGGTGGTCGGCATCGGTCCAGGCCCAGCCGGGGCCCGACACGCCCGGCTCGTAGTACGTCTCGCCCGCGATGATGAGGCTCTCCGCGCCCGCGGCATAAGAAGGCCCGCCCAGCAAAACGCATAGGCAGGCCATGGCAACAATCGCAATGTAATGACGGCTGGTGTGGGACTCGGCAGCAAACATACCCGCTCCGATCTTCGCAGGAGCCAATAGAATGTGCACCAGAAAATGCCCTGGTAGCAGCAGCTATTAGTTTAGCGAGATCAGGCCGTAAGCAAAGAAAACGCCCGTGAACAGTGCCAATAATTAGGTGTAAATCGTTTTGTCAGTCGGCGAAAGGAAGCTTCTCATATGTTGAACAAGCGCATGGCATCAGCAAGGCGTTGAGCAACTAGGCGTAATCACATAACGGCATCAGATTCAGTTGATGCGCACTGCGCCCTTTCGCTCAACGTTTCGATTGCCTCCTTGATGTCATTGCGAATCCATTTAGTTCTCAGTCCGCCCATGCGAGATTTGGACCCCATTTTGACAAGTTGCGCGTCAATCTTTTTTAACCATCCAACGGCTTCATTCAGGCTATGCTTGTCTCTATATCTCTTCATGCCGGTATGAAAAAATGAATGCAGAGAATTTTGTGAGTCGGCGGTTCCTACATAGGTTGACATGGCCACAGTTTCAGCTGGTACATTCAGTATTCTATTTTGGTGCTCGGATTTAATGACTTCTTCAAAAAACGCGGAGATTGTTTTACCTGTGTTCTGGTCAACTATAGAAAACTCAAAACTGATGCGATTTAAATCTCGCTCCCTTTCATCTTGTTCAACCTCAGTTATAAGTTTGTCCATTATGAGATTGGCATCTGTACCATAAAAATCATTAAAATTATCCCGTTCTTGCCTCAAAGCAGCAGCGTCGCACTTGGGGTCGTGATTTGCGGCGAGCCGAAGCGAATCGAGAAGCTTCTCGCGATATGATTCATCCCAGAACCCAAGATTAATAAGATTAAGTGAAAACCCAATGATCTTATAGAACCATTCTTGAGAATACTGCCCCTTAGCTAGCATGTTTTTAAGTTTGTTCGCCAGCAATTCAACCTCACTGTCTTCCAAGCAGTGCAAAGCGCTCCAATGGTATTCCATTTCTTGGGCCTCGACGTCTGCAGCTGAATTGGGGTTTTTCTTCAGCACAAATTTTTTGAATGAACTCTTAACAGTTTCTGGGTTTATATCCTTCCCTTCAGCTAAAGGGGCAAGGGCCCTTGATAAAGTAAGATAGTTGTCATATTCCTGAAGTTCAGACGCATTGAAAATGCTCATTGATTTTTTCGCGTCTTTAGGCTCATCAGGAACTATTCCTGCTGATGCTTGAACTGTATAGCCAACAAAATCTGAGAACGCTTTTACTCTTCCATGAAAATCGATATTTTCATCGAAAAGAACCGACGTATTTAATGCGCAGTTAATAGACGGAATTGATCTTAATAGAGCCCTTATATTGACAAGGGATCCCTTCAGTCCTTCAGCAATAGCATCCATGACTTCGAAGTCGATATGTTTGGGAATGCGCAGCTTGTCCTTTACCATGACTCGGTAAAGCGCCTGTAGGTCTGGCTCATATTCGATTTGGCGTATAACCGCCTTTTCAACAGAACAGTCATCCTCAAAAGACAGGGGCTGATTCCTAACGAGCATCACATGCCAGCCATGGTTTTCGACCATATTGTTAACGAACCCAAGAAATGAACGGTCATCATGGGCGAAGCTACTGCGTTCGCAATCGTCCAATATTACGAGAACTTTCGTCATGTCGATTAAAGACAGCATCAAGTCGGAATTTACTGATATCTGAATTCCTAAATCTGCAATTTTGCTATTTAATGCTGAGGTGCCGGCTTCAATTGCACTTTTCTTAAAAACGTTCATCGCGGTGCCAACGCGATCTTTTGCGTTTTCGTAAATATGGAGTCGTGAAGCCAGAACTCTATTGCAGATCTCATCATAGCCGGAAACGCCAAATAGCGACACGCGACATGTCTTTACGCCTATATCATTTAGAGCGGCTTTAAGATCGTTCTCGCAATAATACGTCTTCCCCGAACCCCATTCGCCATGCAGAACTACAGCTTGAAGGCCAATGGTGTCACATTGCATGTATTTTTTAATTGCCTCGGTGATTTCTTTTGCTTGCATTGCGTGTTCTCCAATCGGTCATTCCTGGATTTGCAGCACTAGATCAAGTGTTTGCTGAGTCAATATATTTAGCAGCTAATGCCTTCCCTACATGCTGATCTTGCTGAACTCGCACATTCGGTATTCGTTATTGTAATTGCTGATAACTACGAAAGACGGGGCGTATCGGCGCTAGCCGATACGCCCCGTCCTCAGCTAAGGTGACTTCGCTGCAGGTCAGGCCCTACCTAGCGCAGGCGGTCTCTCCCCTAATCCCGCTTAAACAGACCCATCGTGTACACCTTGTCCGCCACGTCAGCGAGCTCTTCGCTCCAACGGTTGGCGACAATCACGTCGCAGCCAGCCTTGAAGGCCTCCAGGTCGTGGGCCACTTCGGAGTCGAAGAACTCCGGCGCGTCCAGCGTGGGCTCGTAGACCACCACGGGCACGCCCTTGCCCTTAACGCACTTTATGACGCCCTTGATGGAGCTCGCTCGTAAGTTGTCGCTGTTTGACTTTGTCGTCAGACAGCACACGCCTTGGACCGGCCACTGCTCGCCCATGCAACTATTCACAACAAGAGCTTACATGAAGCATGCACCGTTCTATAAAGATGCTTGGATTATCCGACTAGAACCCAAGACCGAATCAACATGATTCGATGAATAGTTTCTCTACAGCTCTTATATCATTTTGATATTGAGCCATTTCATATCGGTAATCGTCGGCAGTGTCGACAACGCGGTCTTCCCTATCGTCTTTATACTCAAGATTCAAATCCCATACAAATTCGGAAACGCAATCTTTAACTACTTCCTCTACCTGGTCTAACGAAATGTCTTCCGTTAGAAATTCACCTAAACCGTCACAAAAACCATAAAGTATCGAATATGGATTTAAATTCTTGAGCATCGCATCGTGAATCTTCTTTTTTACAAACGTTTCCCAATCCTCGATATAACAGTCGAACATCGAAGGTTGATATTCAGATTCCCAATCACGACCATTACCAAAGCTCTCAACGGAATCTATGACATATTCTTTAAGCCAACGATTCGCTTCCGCCTTAAGCGCAAGTGAAAGACGTCCAGAAACTTTATCGGAGACATTCAGTATCTTTTTAGCTCTTTCAAGGTCTTCCAATAAGTCATAGGCTGTTAAATAGCTTGTACCTATCGCTAAATGACTCAAGTTCAAAAAGGAGCATAGCAATTCCGCATAGTATGGGCTGTTATAGAAAGCACCCCGACCTGAGCCAACCAGCAAAAGCGAAACAGATTCCCAGGCTTTAGTGTTTTCTGAATCGAGCATTTCACTCAGAAGAGATCCAATCCATTCAAAATCACTATCGATAAGAAGACCAATAATCTGTCGCAATACAGAACAAACATAATGCTCCGGACATAGACGAAGCCAAGATCCAGGGCAATCAACTTTAAGGGTTAAAACCTCGCCTTTAATGGCCCTGAATTTAAATGCGTCGATAACGGACCTATCTGTATTGACCTTAAAAATGGTTTCTAGCTGATCGGCATATATTGCTGATTCCACTATCGCTGTAGACTCTAGGGTATTTCCAGCAAGAAAGGCGGCACAGTAATCATTAACAGAAGGGTTAATCATTGCAACATGCCGCTCACCATCGATAACAACCGTTTTGATTACGGCCGACTCAAGGCGCTTGATTGCACGATCAAAGCAATCGATAGAACAATCAATCCCATAAGATAGTTTGATTCTAGAATTAAAGGCAGTTTTTAGATGTGACAGGCTTACGAATTTCTTTCCAAACGAAAATAGTTGAAAAGCAAGAACTCTCTCTTCCTCACCAAGACGCTCTTCGAATTCGTTTTTCCAGATATCAATAGGGTTATTAAGACGTGAAACAATCTCTGAACAGTAATTGTTCAAATCACATTGCTCAATAAATTCCGGGCGAGAACAATACTCAATCACACGAGGATTATAGTTGGCGTGTTCACAAATCTTAACGCAGCCCGCTTTATCTTTATCGACTTTTTTAGATAGCGCCTCTATGTACGGCTGCGGTACGTTTTCGAATCGCAAGTTAGAAAGAAGTATTCGAGCTTTGTCCAATAAGGCCATGGAACTGGTGTCTATTAAAACAAGCTGATCATCAAGTTTGCGAATCAAACGATGAAAAGAATCGTCCTTCCTACCAGCTTCGTTGAGAATGGAAATGCGTGAATTGAGAATTATCTTTCGCTTGTCAGATTTCTTAACCATAAAAAGTAAGCTGCTAATCAGGCGCAGCAACTTTGAATCGACATCAAGAAAAATCTGTCCAAGGAAATCATCTAGTACAATAAGTTCCGGTAGGTTGGAATCGGGCGAAGATGCGCTAATTACGCCCTCCAATTCATAGCATGAAGAATAGAGAACGCGATAACCAGCTGCGGACATTTGAAGGGCGAGCATTTGTGTAAGTGTGGTTTTGCCCGTACCCGGATCGCCGGTGATGATTAGACAGGGGTTTGATTCGAGAATATTGACCGCCCTGTTAAATAGAGCGGTTTGGACAAATAAGGATTTGCGTTCATCGATATTAGCAAGATACAAATCACAGCCTACAAAGAATGACCTGTTGTACAGGTTTTGCAGCACATTGGCCCCAGCAATCCATAGCTTAAAATGATTACGCAGAATATCTGAATTAGACTCATCAGAAAGGAGCTGGTCAAGCTTAACGGAATCCAGTAGTTTGAAATCTTGAACACCGAGAGCTTCCGCCTTAGAAAACAATCGCTGTTGGAATTCTCTCGTAACGCCAGAGGCCACAGTAAGTATTAAACATCTGGAGGGAAGATTACCGCGAGAGTCTAGCTGTTTAATCAAAGCTAATAAAGTTGATTCAAGCCTGGAATAACGCACATGCTGAGTCCAATGCTTGGCTTGAACGACAACCGATGGACAGGCATGAGAACCACAGAAATAAAAATCGGAGGCATCTATCCCGCCATCCCTGCCCTCGGTATAGCAGGACAGCTTAATATGCATAAGCTTTTCGGCGACATCACGACTGAGCAACTCAAACTCATAGCTATCAAGCGCGGAATAATTAAATTGCATATGCCGAGCTCCAAAAGAACAAACAAGAATACTCCTTGCAGTATAACCATGTTTAATAGTCAAGGACGATAAGTTCGGGTGGGCAGTAATTATTTAGACCCTTAATAAGTAGCAAATTGGCTTTAATAAGAAGGGGCATATCGGCAGCCACTTGTCAGCCCTTCCCTTATTGCGGATATGCAGTTATCAGTAAGAACTTCTAGAGCTGTCCAAAAGTGCGATCTGATTATTTGCGCATTGGATTAGAAGAGTATCGGCTCCCCCACCATGAATTCGCAGACAACACATGGGAACCTCCGGCATCATATTGCTGCCTATTTAAACCAACTCAATCGAGCTTTCTGCAACATCAATGCCAGGTGCGTATTTCTGCACTAATTCATCCAGAATTAATCGGTTCCCCGGCGTCATCTTTGGGGAAGCGACGATCTTCATCGAAGAAAATGCTTCGTCTGAGATAATCAAATCGTAAAAGGAAGGAATTTCGGGATCGCATCTATCAAGTATGACCTCAGTGGCCCTCTTAACTGCTTCAACATCACCCTTGATTACAGAGGCGATGCCCACAGGAACTGCCGTCAAAACATATCGCCATTCGTTTTGGTATGACCAGGCAGTAGCTTTGTGAATCCCAAGTGTGTTTAAATCGGCTTCTATCCAGCCGTTTTCGAAGTTACGGATCAACTTTGGAAACAGAAGCGACTTATCGTTCGTATACTGGACTTCATGAAGCATCTCAACGCTTCGGGCCATTTCTTTAAAATGATATTTTTTATCCCAAAAGTCTTCGAGCGGCAATTGAAGTCCATCAAACTTGCCACCAGGAGTATTCAAAACTGCGTCACTAGATAGCTTACTTAGGCTTTCGGTAGACACAGAGTACCGCTTAAACGGATGACTCTTCATTTGGATTCTTACTCCACATTCAGCTCCAGCATACTCGCGCCACATGGGGATGCTTTCCTCATCAGAAGAGGTCCAACAACTGACGAGCTTCATTTTTCCAAGATTTTGAGAGTCTGCTGAACGCTGTTCTTGTGGGTCGTCAACCTTATCTAACCGGCTGAACCTGATAGTTCGATTATGCAGAATCAAGGCCAGCGTATCTAGGCTTGCATAATGATAGAGAACGGCGGGTGCTTCCATGTTTGGCTCCTAGCTATAACAATGAGTCCATATCACTGTTCATCAAAATTTATAGACGCGGTCGTCGACGCTCCAATGCCAATTAGGGCGGCGCACCTTAATCCTTGCCTTGCGAGTGCAAACGCGGAGATGGCCAGAGATGACCGTCGCTGGCATATCGCTTTCACACCCACAGCTCGATGATTGACGCACATGTGCACCACGATTTACGCCGTGCATGCACATCGGCGTTAAGTCCAATCCTTACCACAGCCCACTTCCAATGAAATGGAATAAGACACCACGAAATACCATAATTTCCCGAGCCATCAAAATGCAATCGCGAACCATTTCAAGCAAATAGGTGTTGCCTCGAGAATCGTTGGTCCCATCCTCACGCAAAGTGCGAATGACTTGAGTCGCGCAGTCGAAATCCGTCCGATTATGACTAAATGCATTGCGCAGAACCGGATTCCAACACTGCTTGATATGGCCAGTAAATGAGCCCGTACCGACAGCGTTGAATCGCTTTGCCTTAGGGGCTACAGAAAGTTTGTCGAACGACTTTGCACCTAGATCTACGCCTTTGGGCATGACATCGAACGCCCCGTTACATTCGATGTTGTCGAGCCCGATAAACAGAACAAGCAGGCTGCCAATAAGCTCATATTCCCGACAATAAAGCTTCTCAATATCACTAGGAGTGCAGCAGAACGTACCGTACTTTTCCAAGTCATAGGCGTCTCCCGCCATAAGAAAAGTAAAACCGTTGAGGAGAACCGGAAATGATCCGGCTACGGAATCCAGAACTTCGTTGATTTCAGCAAGCAGCGACTTGGCAGTCATATCGGTTTTGAGGTAGTAACCTGCTAGGCCGGAAAGCGCCTCTGCCTCTAGACAAGAAACGAGTTTTTCACATTCAACAGCGCGCTCATGCGCGTCGCTTCCCGCAATCATGGGGAGACCGAGCCAAGACATTCTCGCGATTCGGCTCAGCAAGGAATAGTGTCGATTGTCCTCGCCTAACAGTTTGCGCTCGAATTCCGAAAGAACCTTATCCGCATAATCGTCATGCCCATCGCAATACAGTTGAAGAGCGGTCCTCAGGGTAGGCCAGTCTTCGCGGTAATAATGAAGACAATAAACCATATTACTCACGTACTCGCTGAGTTCATCAAATGGAATCAGCTCAGAGGCTCTGATAAAGGGGCTTGTCATGCAGGCACGATGTTCTACAGATATTTTATATGACGGAAGCTCACCAGATAACTCCACCATAACTCGGGCGCAATCTAAATTTCCACCCATGGAGGCAACCGTGCCAGGGTCGAGCTTAAAATCAATCAAAGCGCAGCTCGGGTCAAGGCGAACCGCTCCGTCGATGCGGTTCCGGCACTGCGGACACAAGTATCTAACCGGATAGTCATTAACAAATCCAGCCTGGACGCGCACACGATGCACGCATCCACATACTCCACAAGTGACAAAGAAGTTCTTGACCACGAACACCTCCAATTAACCTCGCTGATTGCGCGAATCTGAATTAACCAGCAGTTTCTAAATCTGATGCAAAGGCTATAAAAGAGAATTACAAAATCCCCTCGTATCTCCCGCGAACATCCTCGAAATCGTGCTGTCATCCTTATTCTATAAACAATGCCCAAAGCGGCGTCTTGATAACCCCTCACCAATCGCCGAATCGGCAAATCTGCGTGAGCGGCAAGATAATTCATCGGGCGAAATCAAAAGCTGGATAAACCTCGACGAGAGCGACCACAAGATTACGGCGAACGCCTCACTCGAAGTCCTTGTTCCTCAATCTCGATACGTAACGATCGAGCTCGTAAAGGGCGTCAATGTAGAGCTGGGCGACATCTCGAACACCCCCAATGTCAAAGCAAAACCCTTGGAAATGGAGTCCGCCGTCCTCGTTCGAATCTTCCGAGTATGTTACCAGGACGACATCATCGTCCCGAAGGTACAACTCGACGTCATACAGTCGTTCTTCTGCGATCTTGGAAGCTGTACAAATAAGGACGGACCGCTTTGTTAGCTAGTAACAAAGCGGTCCGTCCTCAAAAATGCAAGCATTAACTATTGAGACGATAAATGTCCTATCGTTTTAGTTGCTACTCTTGTTTACCCTTCTTAATTGAATCAGCCAACGCGCTTGCAAAGAGATCTTGCATTTGTGGTGCTGCCATCAAATTTCCGACAAGGGAACCCATCAGCTGCTTGGTCATTTCATTCTGCGCGTTGGAGTTCGCCAGCTCGAGGGAATATCTATGCTCCGCTTCGAGTTTCTCCATCTCAAGCTTATGGGTCTCCTTTAAGTTGTCCAAATCAACTTCGTGCTGTTTCATGAGCTTTTCGATTTCATGCTCATTTGCTTCCTTGAGCGTTCGAATTTCCGAAGCGGATTTATTGTGGGCTACCAAATAAGAGCTGAAGCCGGAAATTATCGCGGCAAGTATCGAAACGATATACGGCGCAATAATCGATACATCCATAATACTTTCCTAACACCAATTCCAAAATGCGCTAGCTCAGGTTTACCTTAATCTGTCCAAGTGCCCATTCAGCTCGTGCCGCAGCTTCATCGGCGTTATCGCCGCTGCATACGACATGTCCGATTCGGTCATTACTTGAGTGCGGCGTCTCAATAGAATCTCCGGGCTTAAGGTATAGCTCGATTTCCTCAAGGCCTTCAGTGTGGCAGAGATTATCCGCCACATCAATGGAGGATATCGTTCCAGCATGATCCGCAGTGATAAAGCGAATTGCCGACCCACGATGCGCCTTTACCTCAAAGTCAAACGGCAGTCCAAGAGCTGCGGCCACGGTCCCCTCAACAAAATCGAGACCGGTCGACAGTGGTACGAGTTTGGAAGTAATAAAATCGCCTCCAAGTCGTGCAGCCATCTCGATAACCTTCGGACCCTCGTCGGTGAGCATGATCTCCGTATGCGAAGGTCCAGTCACGATGCCGATGGCATCGATGGTCTTTTTCGCAACTTCGCGAATGGCTTCTTGAGCCTCGATTGGAAGTCTTGAGGGCTCAGAATGGCCAAGCTCGACAAAGAAGGGCGGCTCAGTTGTTAGCTTATCGGTGATGGTTAGAATGGTCGTCTTGCCATCAACCGTCATGCCTTCCACACTCACCTCCCGACCGGTGACTCGCTGCTCGACCATTACAGTTCCCTTACGGGAGAAGCTGCGGAAGAGGTCGAAGAGCTCAGTCGCTGACGTCGCGCGGTCCTCGGGAGTAATGAGCTTTACGCCGCGGCTAGCGGCGGAGTCCGCGGGTTTCGCGATGCAGTCGTAACCGAAGCGCTCCAGGGCGCGTCCGAACTCATCAGCGCTGTTGCACACTTCGAACTCGGGCATGGGCACGCCGTGATCGGCGAGCCTTCTCCGCATGGCATCCTTTTGTGTGGCGCACACTGCGTCAGTTGATGATATGCCGGTGGGAAGCCCGAGCCTCTCGGAGACGACGGCCGCTACCCTTACGGGAGCGTCACTCGTAGATGTAATCACGAAGTCTGCCTGTTCCTCGCGAGCGAGTGCTTCCACAGCTTCGACGTCGAGCGTGCTCGTAAGCGATGAGACGTCGGCGACTTTAAAGCCCACCGCATCGGGGTCATAATCGGCACATACGACGCGGAATCCAAGCCTCTGTGCCGCCATGATGGCGGGTACCTGCAGCCTACTTCCGCCGAGCATCACTACTGTCCTGCGTTGATCTACGTTTGTCATAGCGAGAGTATCTCCTTAGCTATCTTATTTGCGCCGTAGCCGTCTACGAGAGCGTGTGCGCGAGTCGCGAGGGCTACGGCCCTGTCATGAGACGCGACGAGATCCTCGAGCCGATTAACGCTTTCAATTGCGGTGGCGTGCGGCTCGTTGCCCATGAGTCCGCAGTATTCCACAGCCCCTAGTTTCGCGAGAGACTCAGCGCTCTGCACCTGTTCCTCAACCATCGCAAAAGTTACAGAGGGAAGACCTGCAGCGAAAAGCTCGTACACCGTCGTGCCATTTGCAGAGACGGCGGCATCACATTGACCCATCAGCCCAGCCATATCAGTGACGGCGCGAAGCATCTTAACCCTAGAGCTTCTCGATTCAATGAGCTCAACCTTTGCAGCGACATCGTCAGAGACCATTCTGCCTACTACCGCTGTGAAGGTGATGTTGGAAAGACGCTTATCGGAAAGAGCCACACCTAAGAAAGTAGGGAGAAAGCCCTGAGGATCCGTGTTTCCCGTAGTCACGAGAACGTGTTCAATCTCGGCGCTGCATTCACGATATGCACTGGCGAAGCATGGTCTAAGCGGTGCGTATTTGGGACCGAAAAGGAGTTTCGTCCCACGATCACCATATGTTTCCTCATAGAATGCCTCATCGATACAAGTCGAGTAATTAATGATAAGGGAAAGTTTGCCGAGATCTCCGTCTTTGCTGCCGAGATAGCATACCTTGGCGTGCTGAGCGAGGCAGTCGACGAATTCCCTAGACACCGAGTAGGTGTCAACAAGGACGATTGGAAGTTCGGCGTCGTCGCAGAGACGACAAAGCTCATCGGCCCCATCTCCGATATCTCTCCAGTTGGACCCGAGAACGGACGTTGCGAAGCCCCGGGACTCTATGAGCTGGACGGAGTTGCCATCCGAAAGGACGAATGAGACATCAGCGCCAAGGCCCGCGAGTGCGTCGGCCACGGAAAGGCAACGCATGACGTGGCCTCCCGCAATCACCGCGTTGGCGTCAGTGCGTATTAAGACTTTCCTTCGTGAAGTGTTCACCATTTTCATCTTACCAATTTCGTTTCTCATACATTATGAAACCCTCTTCTCGTCGACGAACTTCCCGCGTTCGTTGAATCCGTTCGAAAGAAGAGCCTTCGAGCTTTTGGGGTTCGATTTAAGTACGCTGGCTTTAATGCGAACCACGCCCTCGATAGAGAACGCTACGCGGCAGAGAAGGTTAACGATCTCCTTGGCGTAGCCCTTGCCACGCTGTAACTCATTCACAATGTAATACAAGCACTCACAGGAATCGCCTTCGAAGTACTTAAGGACGGCGCTGCCGATAAAGAACTCGCCAACGCAAACCGCGAAGGAAACCTGTCTGTGATCCACCAAGTCGTTCTCGAAATACCTGCGGTGCGCCCCAGGATTCGGCACTGCAGACCCAGTAAAATCGCCCGTATACCAGAGGTCCGAAACCCAATCATAGGTCCTCGCGACGTCATAGGAGACAAATCGCCAGAGCGAAACTCTTCCGAAGGGGAGCTGGATGTAGCATTCCATATGCATCCCGCCGCTTTTTCTAAGCACGAGGATTAAAAGAGAGGGTGCCCGGTGCGACCCCTAGTCTAGGAGACCCCCGCTCGGTTTATGGGTAGCATCAAACAGCGTGGGCATCACGCCTCTCTCCTCCTCAACCTTCCAGTCTGCCATCAAATCGCGGAAATCGGCAAAAGCAGGAGCATAGCCGAAATCGCACGCCGCGCGGGAGATGTCGAACGAGTAAGGCTGGATGCCGTTCGGCCTGGTTTCGTCGACGCAGACCTCGGAGGTGCCAGCGGCTCCCGAAAAGACGTCGGCTATCGCCTCAGCCTGCTCGCGGAGGGAAACCGCGCGCCCCGAGCCGATGTTGTATAGGCCAGAGGCTGACTCGCTTTCTCCCGCTTTTATAAATGCTTGCGCGACATCCTTGACGTAGACGATATCTCTGACCGCCGCGTCAGCATCGCCGAATACGGTTATGTCCTCGCCTACCTTCGCCTTGTCAACGAAAAGGCCAATGCCCGACTTCTTGACAGCGCCGTTGACCCTGAGCGAGCCGTGAGGACCACAGCCGTAAACTGGGGGGAGCCTGAAGACACAGTTTCTCATGCCGTACTGCTCGTTGTAGTAGAAAAGCAGGTCCGCGGAGGCATTCTTCGAGATAACGTAGGCGGCGTGGTCGCCGTCCAGCCTAAAGTTCCGCGGCCAGTCCTCGCGCACGGGCTCCGAAGCGCTCCAGCTGTTCTGGACGTCTGCGTAGGAAGTGGTGGAAACGATCCGGCGCACGCCGTTCTTGCGCGCCCACTCGAGGAGCAAGGCGGTCCCCAGGACGTTCGTCCTGATATATTCAGCGGCGTCGTCCTCAGTGGAAAGGTCGAAGGCCGAGTTTGCTGGCAGCCTTCCCGCCAGATGGGCGACGAAATCGAAGTCGGTGGGGAGGGCACCGATGCCAGATGGGTCATCGAGGTCGAGGGGTATGTACTCGACGCCAAGCTTTCGGTAGTGGTCCGTGAATCGCCGGTTCCTGCCCGTGCCGACTACTTCGTAACCAGCGTCGAGTAGTGCATCCACGACATAGGCACCAATGAAGCTCGAGGCACCTATGACAAGACATTTCTTGGTCAAACCGTTCTCCTTTCCCTCAGCTCGCCCGCTACAAGCTCTCCAGATCGGCCTGGATGATGGGCTCTCCGAACTTAATGTCGCGCTGCGCTGCGTGGCCGAGAAGCGCGTCCAGGTGCTTGGGTGCCACTCCATAGGCAGGTCTGATGCTCCGCACGTTCTCGTTGGTGAAAGCCTCGCCGCGCGCGATGTCCTTCACCGCGTAGAGGGAGCGACGGCCGGGAAGGCCCTTCTCCTCCTTCTCAGTGCGCTCGTAGGTGACATGGCCGATGGATGCCTTCGCGCGTCGAACGTCGCGGATCATCGCCTTGAACTCGGCGGGCTCCATTGAGAACTCCGAGTCCACAGTTTTCTGCTCGCGGGAGATGCAGTAGTGCTTCTCTATGACGCTCGCTCCCAGCGTGGCCGCAGCCACGTCGACACCCCAGCCCATGGAGTGATCAGAAAGGCCAACGGCGCACCCGAACCGGTCGCGCATGTCGGTCATGGTGGCAATGTTCATGTCCTCGTAGACGGCGGGGTACTCGCTCGTGCACTTCAGCAGCACGATGCGGTCGTTGCCTACAGAGCGGCAGGCGTTAACGGCGACGGCGATTTCGTCCGCGGTACCCATCCCGCAGGAAATGACCATAGGCTTGCCCTTTGAGGCGGTGTAACGGATAAGTGGCACGTCGACTAGCTCAGGCGAAGCAATCTTGTACATCTCGCAGCCGATGGACTCGAGGAAGTCAACGGAGGTCGGATCGAAGACGGAGGACAGGAAGTCCATGCCTAAGCGTTCGCACTCCTCTTTAATCTCGGCCTGCCATTCCCAGGGGGTGTGCGCCTCCTCATAGAGGTCGTAGAGCGTCCTACCCTCCCACAGCCCGCCAGGCGTCGTCTGGAAGTCGGGCGAGTCGCAGTCAATGGTAATAGTGTCGGCGGTGTAGGTTTGAAGCTTCAGACAATCCGCGCCTGCCTCAGCGGCGGAGCGGACGATTTCCATTGCCTTGTCGACGCTCCCGCCGTGGTTGCCGCTCATCTCAGCAATGAAGTAGACGTCGCCGCGCTTTATGGTCTCGAATAGTCTCATTGTCTAGTCCTCCTGGGTCATGGCTCGATATTTCTGCTCGGCCAGCTCCCAATCCTCGGGAGTGTCGATGTCCTGTACGAGCCTGCTGGGTATGCGCAGAAATCTCGTATTATTGGTGATGAAGCTGCCGGTCTCGTAGTAAGACGCGACCTTCGCGAAGTAAAACCTCCCGCAGTCGTGAACCATCTCGGGGAGGTCCTGGCTGCGGGTCTGTGCGTACTCGGGGAAGGCGTACTCGAGCGAGCCGTCCTCACCCACCCTGAAGCCGCGCAGAGGCGGGAAATCGAATGAGGTAACAGGGATTACGGATGAGGCCCCCGCTTCAATCATCTCGGAGGCCTCCATGAGCTCGGAGACCTGGACGAAGGGTGCCGTCGGGTACAAGCAACACATTCTATCAAACTCGATGCCGCGTTTGGCGTACTCGGAGAGTATTTCGCGCAACACATCCGCCGTCGTGGCGTAGTCGTTGCTCGTAGCCTCGCTGCGCATGAAGGGAACCTCGGCCCCGTATTTCCTAGCCACGTCGGCAATCTCGTCGTCGTCGGTCGAGACCATCACGACGTCGAAGATGCCGCTCGTAACCGCAGTCTCGACCGAGTACGCCAGCATGGGCTTGCCACAGAAATCGCGGACATTCTTGCGCGGTATTCGCTTCGAGCCACCGCGGGCAGTAATGATGCAAACACTAGAGGGCATTATTTCGCACCCCTATTGGCACGGCACCACTCAACGACCTTGGTAACCGCGTCAACAACGAGTTGCGCATCCTCATTGGAGAGTCCGCAGTGCAGCGGAAGCGTTACACAGTGATCATAGTAATCCTCGGCATTAGGACAGTCGCCGCGGCCGTGTCCCAGGTCCTTGTAGTATGGTAATAGGTAAACAGGCAGGTAGTGAACATTGACACCCAAGTTCTCAGCACGCAAAGCATCGAAGATCCAACGACGGTTTACGCCAAGTGCTTCCGTGTCAAACTTTAGGCAATAGAGGTGGCGCACGGTATCTTCAGGAGAGGCATCCATTTGGAACTGCACCTCCGGGATCTTGGAGAACTGCTCGTTATAGAAGGCAACGAGCTCCTTACGGCGAGAGCCGAACTGGTCTAGTCGCTTCATCTGGCTTACGCCAAGAGATGCCTCAATGTCACTAATGCGGTAGTTGTAGCCCAAGACTAGCTGCTCATAGTACCAACCGCCCTGGTCCGTCTCGCGCATCATATCGTGGTTGCGCGTAATGCCGTGTTTGGCGTAAAGCTCGATCATCTTACCCAGCTCGGGATCATTCGTTGCTACGGCGCCGCCTTCACCAGTAGTGATGGTCTTCACCGGATGGAAGCTAAAAGTAGTGATATCAGCGATAGCACCCACTGCGCGGCCATTGTGGAACGTGCCCATTGCATGGGCTGCGTCCTCAATGAAGGTCAGACCGTTCTCATCGCAAATCTTGCGAATCTCATCAGAAGCAACGTGAACACCGCCAAAGTCAACAGCCACAATTGCTTTCGTTTTGGCGGAAAGCTTCTCACGGATTGAAGCTGGATCGATATTCCAGGTCTTCGGATCAATATCCGCAAACACAGGCGTAGCACCACAGTAGCGCACGCAGTTAGCCGATGCGGCAAAAGTGATAGGAGATACTATCACTTCATCACCGGGTTTAATGCCTGCGGCAAGACATGCTACGTGCAGAGCCGCAGTGCCGTTAGCCACGGCAGTTACAAATTTAGCCCCTGTGGCAGCCTTAATGGACTCTTCGAAGGCTTCGGTCGCGGGACCGCAGGTCAGATAGTCACCGCGCAGGCAATCTTCCACTGCCTTAATGTCGTCCTCGTTGATATCCTGGTGTCCATAGCCCAAAACCTTGAGACTAGTGGGTTCGCCGCCGTTTATTGCGAGTTCCTTCATGTCAAACCTCCTGTTGAACAGTACTATTAGTTTCTGGGCATAATCTTCAGATTCGGAGTTTTACCGTAGACAACGGACCCGGCAGGCACATCCTCATCCCTTACGACGGCACCTTCTCCAATCAGGCAACCGTCACCGATGTGAGAATTGCCCAACACCTTGCTACCGGTACACATTTGCACGTCACGGCCGATGACCGGGTAGACTTCGTTAATATTGCCGACCGTACACCCCTGAGTAAACGAGAAGCCGTCTCCGTAGGTTGCTCGGCCCATGAAGGAGCCGGTCGGATGATCGAAGGTGAAAGTCTCAGGCAGTTCAACTTCGTAATACAAGTCGCAACCCGAAACCGTCTTCATTTGACCGTAGATCTTGTCGCAAACAATACGTGCTGCAGTGGGATTTTCTTTTTCTTCTCGGAAAATAGTGTTAGCCGTCAGGTACAGAAACAGCATCCAATGGCAAGTATGCAGAGGATCGAAGTATGCCTCACGCTCCCCCGCCGCATTAAGTCTCCAGTAGTACTTATTGTCATTAGCAGAGATATTGCGCTCCAGCCTCTCGAGCGTTCGCTCCATATGCTTGGTAATCAGGCGCTCATCATCAATTGACTTAAAAAAGTTGTTACCGATTTGATTGAGCAGCATGTCTTTGACGTCACGCAACGGGAACCTATAAATCATCTTGCCCTCCTTTAGATGTGGCGGATACCATTAAGCTCTTCGCGTACATACTCAGCAGTCATGATTTTCTTTACAGTGCCCTCAACATCCAGTCGGTTGGTATTGTGGGACGTATAGGCCTCGTCGGTCATGGTTCTCACCTCTCCGGTGGCCTGCTTGTTGTCATAGTTCAGACCACGGATATCGGCTGCCACGCGATAATAACCGCCCATATCTTCGGCACGCAGGCGCTCCTCGCGGGTCATGAGCGTCTCAAACAGTTTTTCTCCGTGGCGCGGGCCGATGATAGTTGTACCCGTATCGCCAAACAGCTGCTGAACGGCCTTCGCAAGATCGCCAATGGTGCTTGCGTCTGCCTTCTGAATGAAAAGGTCACCCGGGTTGGCGTGCTCGAATGCGAACTTAACAAGGTCAACTGCCTCATCAAGGTTCATCAGGAATCGTGTCATGCTGGGATCCGTAATGGTGATGGGATTACCAGCGTGAATCTGCTCAATAAAGAGTGGGATAACAGAACCGCGAGAGCACATAACGTTACCGTAACGAGTACAGCACACCACCGTATCGCCTTTTTCTGCAGCCCTACGAGCATTGGCGAAGATCACGCTTTCCATCAGGGCTTTGGACTTTCCCATAGCGTTAATGGGATACGCGGCTTTATCAGTGGAGAGACAAACGACTCGCTTAACGCCTGCATCCGATGCAGCGTGAAGGACGTTATCCGTGCCCATGATGTTGGTGCGGACAGCCTCCATCGGGAAAAACTCGCAAGAAGGAACTTGCTTAAGGGCTGCCGCATGGAAGATATAGTCCACGCCATGCATGGCATCGCGCACGGATTGAATGTTGCGTACATCACCAATATGGAATTTTACCTTAGCGAAATGGTCAGGATATCGAGCTTGAAGCTCATGCCGCATATCATCCTGCTTCTTCTCGTCGCGAGAGAAAATACGAATCTCCCCCACATCGGAGGTCAGGAAATGCTTGAGGACGGTATTGCCGAAGGATCCCGTTCCTCCCGTAATCATTAAAGTTGACCCGTTGAATGTCGACATTGGATTGATACCTTTCTATCGTATTCGAATTGATAAGTAACCTAATAAAGAGTTGAGCTTCAGCTTCTCCTTGAAACAAACCCGCACAAGAGCGATGCTGCCTCGGATAATTCACTGAACTTGAAGAGCTTTGCTCCTCCCAGGTAGACAGAAGCGAAGAGGATGACCTGCAGAAACAATTCGGGAACGTAGCCCAACCCCAGAAGCTGAACAGCGAGCGATGCCGCAGCGGCAACGAGAGAGAGGGATAAGATTGGCAGAATGTCCTTAACCTGGTTCAAAGACGAATAGCCATGAAGGCGCTTTGCAGGTGTAGCGTCGACGAAGACGATCGAGATAACTCCAACGATGAAATTTGCCCAAGCCGTATGGTAAATATCGTGGGTGAGGGCGGCGGTGATCCATATGATGGCTCCTCCGCCCAAAACTTTAATAATTTGGAGACGCATATAAAGAGAGCTATCTCCCAGAGCCATGTACGCTCGGAGGTTTACAAGCTGAATCATCAAAATGGCATTAGAGATGCACGTCAGCTGAAAGATTGGAACACAAGCGAGCCATTTTTCTGTCAAGAGAATGGCAACTAGTGGCTTGGCAACTACGGCAGCCAGCAAAGATATGGGGGCGACGAGAAACGTACCGAGCGTGAGCCCGCGACGTATGGCGCCACGAAGTGCCTCAGAATCTCCTTTAATTGCTGAAAACATCGGAAATAATACGTTGGCGATGGAATTGCTCATCACCCCAATTGCTGCAGTGGGATACTTACGGCCTTGGCTGTACAGCCCGAGTTCGCTGGTTGAACAGGCACGTCCGATTATCAACTCCGAGATGCCGGAGTAGATAACATTCAGAATTCCCGTAATGCAGATCTTCCAGCCATAACTAAATAACGACCACGCCTGAGCGACATCGAACGTAAATGCAGGTTTCCAGCTGATTTGCAGCCACATGACAATACAAATGAAAATGCTTTGAAGCAAAGACTGTAAGACTAGAGACCAAACGCCAAACCCAAAGAAAGCGAGCACCACGCCTCCGAAGCCCGAAATGAGCGCGGCTATTGTCGTGGCGGCGAAAATGCACCTAAAATTCATGTTTCGTTGGAGGTAGGAACGCTGAATAGAGTTTGCCGAGTTGAAAAAGACTATTACACCGAGCACTCGAAGATAAACCACGAGATCTGGCATATTATAGAAGACAGAGATTGTCGGCGACGTAAAGTACACCACGATATATAGAGCGGCTGCCAATCCGAGACTCAGCCACCAAGCGGTGGAATAAGAACGATCGTCGGCATCGCTCTTTTGAATAAGTGCCATCCCTAGACCGCTTTGGGCAATAGAATCGGTGATTTGAGTAACCACCAACAATATTGCCAAAATACCGAAGGCCTCAGGGGATAGCAATCGAGCAAGAATAATTTGAACGAAAAGTTGAATAGCCTTAGAGCCACCTTGTTCAAGGAAACTCCAAAGGAATGTATTTGCTTTTCCAGACTTAGTCGAAGAACTACTTGCCATACCGTCCTCCATATGTTGACCCACATTCGTTTTGCAAACGATGAATAAGCGAATCGATGCGGCATTGTCCGTTGTCGATTTCTTGTTCCAAGAAGGACGTATAGGCTGGCATATATTTGTTCAAACTAAATTCAACCGTCAACCTCAGCAGCTCGTCAGGATTGCTTGCAGTAGGCAACATTTCTTTGTATTCGGAAAAATAGCTGTCAAGAGACTCGTCAATAACAATGTAGGGGGTTCCAAGACATGCGACGTCTAGCGCAGCAGTAGA
The DNA here is from genome assembly GCF_003467925.1 of Collinsella sp. AM43-1. Classification (NCBI taxonomy): domain Bacteria; kingdom Bacillati; phylum Actinomycetota; class Coriobacteriia; order Coriobacteriales; family Coriobacteriaceae; genus Collinsella; species Collinsella sp. AM43-1. The sequence goes on from NZ_QSFR01000017.1 coordinate 44,647, forward strand.
CTGCTCAATAAAGGCGAAATCAAAATCAATTGCTTCAATTTTCTCTTCCTTATATAGTTCAACATCACTCGTCGAAACGGCGTCGCGCAGTTCATTAATGGAAAACAGGGAGCCAGGATGCATTTTGATGAGCAGCTTGAAACCGAAGCGATTCTGAAGATTAAGGAGAGGTTCGATGCGATGAGAAATCTGTTCAGAGGTTTTCGAGCTGGAAAGAATGAGCAAGACACGTTTTGCGTCAGCAAAACTCTCAACATAATGCTTAGGTTCCAGTCTCATCAATTTTGAAAATTTATAAGTACCAGCGTCGACAGCTTTTTCTGAATTGACAAGAACAGCGCTCTTTTTGCTCCAGGCATAGAAATATGTGGCACGCACAGGCGAAAAGAATCGAGCGTCTCCAATTAGGCCATGCTGAAGAACTGCGGATGTTGCATGGTCGTTCATGGCTATGACTGTTGAATAAAAATGATGGTCAGTCATCAAAATAAAAGGATGCTGGTAGCCTATACGCGCAACGTAGTTATCCATTCGTTTAATTAAAAACCTAGCTAAACTATCATTTACGGTGCATTCGCTGCCGATAAAAGAAAGAACACGAGGCAGGGAAAGGACAACAAGGGTCACAGCTTTAAATATCGGCCAAAACACGCCCATTTTGATGTGTCTATTTGGCGAGTAACTATTGAGACAAATGAACGTAGCTTTCTCAGCATCGCAGATCTCCGCAGTATCTCGCAAATTAGAAACCATGTTGTTATTCTTAATTTCATCAACGTAAATTGTCGATTCTGGTGCATGACGCAAGCCAATCGAGTTGATATAGACAAGCAGCATTTTCAAGAGCAAGTCGATACCGCAGCGTCTTGACCAAGCACTTTGACCTTTGGCAATAACATTGCTCCGATCTTCGGTGCAAGCCGAAAGAATCATCTTAAATTTATCGTCCATTACTATCCTCATAGATGCAGGCCAAAACGGAACCCAACGTTACTGAAGAAATTGCTTCAAAAAAGACATGACCACCAACACAGCTAAACGCAAGCATTCCAAGTAAAGCTATAAATTGAAAATGTCCTTCGTTTCTTGTTCGCCAAGACAGACGCAGCTGTTTAAACAAAAAGGCATATACACAGATAAAGGCAAAGGCCCCATAGGAAAAAAATAAATCAGCCCAATCAAATTCGATCGGTCTAACGTTTGCAGTTAATAAATAGCCACTTGATACAGCTAAATCATGGTGAAAACGATAGTACCCATTGCCGATTAAGAAACCCAGAGGATTATTGCTTGCAATAAATAGATTGGTTGCTTCAGCCAGCATCCAGGTTCGTCCACTTGTGAGGTAGTCAATTAATGAACGATTCTCGAAAAGGTAAGTTTGACGAACAGATACCTTTTCAAGCATTTCATTTAGAAAGGTTACGTTATTGAAGGCGAATAGCAGGCCAGCAACAACGAGAATTCCGATCACGGCATTTCTCAACCTAGTTTCAGGGGGAATTAATAAGTAATACATCACTATGAAAAAGGCGAATAGATATCCCGCCTTTGTGCCAAGCAATAATAATGAAATTAGATTTAACCCCATTGGGATAATCCAAAGAGACTTTTTCTGTATAAATACAGCATCAGCCGAATAAGCAAAAAGCACAATCATAGAAACATTGATGCTGTTAAGAGAAGAAAAGACGCTTTTATAGCCTGAGCCATCCCAATAGCTTGATGCCCCAAGTCCCAAAGCAATCGATCCCAAATATAGAATCGGAACATAAATTGCAGCGATAGATATTGCTTTTTTGACTTGATTAATAGACAACGCATTGCAGCGAATCAAACTTTTTGAAGCAAAGAAAACTGCAAAACAAATTATTAGTTTAATACCGATGCTTATGTCATAAAGTAATGTAGACGCTGTCATGCCTTCTGTGCTAAACGCCTGCATTAGCACAGATTGAATTACAATCGACGTTAAAGCAAGAAACAGTATACAAAATCCTTTAGGGTCAAGACGAAGTTCTATATATAACAACAAGGCAAAGAAAGTCATTCGGACAATTTGGGAAAACGAGCTTATGCCGAATAATCCTGAAAAGAAATCAAGCGCCACATTTCCGCAAATGAAGAAAAGCAGCAAATTGGTAAAGAGGCTGTAGGTTTTTGTAGGTACGAAATTGCTCTTGCCAATCCCATGGCCATCAGAATTCGTAAACAATGAGGAAAGTTCGACACTCATACGGCTTCTATCCCCATAGTTGATTGAGCGACGCTGTCGCCATCCGAGCCAACATACTCCCCCAGCTCTTTCTCCCAGTCGGACATGTGGAACCCGACCGACTCGAGCTTGGAAAGGTCGAGTGCGGAGTGGACCGGGCGCGGGGCGATGGGGCCCTCGGCATTCGCGTAGTAGTCGGCGGTGCTCACCGGCACGACCCTCTCCCCGTTGCCGTTGGCGGCCTCGAAGACGGCGCGGGCGATGTCCGCCCAGGACCTCACGGCACCGGAGCCGGTGCAGTCGTAGGTACCGTAGGGGGCGTGCGAGCCCAGCACGTGGAAGATCGCCTCGGCCATGTCGCGCGTGAAGGTCAGGCGGCCAAGCTGGTCGTCCACGACCGTGACCCGCTCGAGCCCGTCCTCGGGGTCGGCGACGCGGTCGGAGAGCCCCTTCATGGTCTTGACGAAGTTGTGCCCCTCGCCGATGACCCAGGAGCTGCGCATGATGTAGTGGCGCGGGCACCCGGCCACGGCGATGTCGCCTGCGGCCTTGGTCTGGCCGTAGGCGGACAGCGGGGAGAAAGGCTCCTCCTCGTCATGCACCTCGGCGGTGCCGTCGAAGACGTAGTCGGAGGACACGTGGACCAGGGTGATCCCGTGCCCGGAGCAGGTGCGTGCGAGCAGGGCGGGGCCGGTGGCGTTGGCCTTCCAGGCGGCCGCGCGGCCCTCGGGGGTCTCGGCTTTATCCACGGCGGTGTAGGCGCCGCAGTTGATCACGGTGCCGTAGAGCGACCAGTCGTACTTGGAGTAGGCGTCCGGGTCTGACATGTCGAAGGTGTCGATGTCGCAGAAGTCGAAGTCCTTGGCGACGCCGCGCTCCTCGGCCAGCGCGCGGACCGCGCGGCCCAGCTGGCCGTTGCAGCCGGTGACGAGCGTCCTCTTGGGCGCCATGGGGACGACGTCCTTCAGCATCGGGTGGTTGAGGTCGGCCTCGGAGACGGTGGCCTGCTCGAGCGGGATCGGCCACTCGATGGCGAGCTCGGGGTCGGCGAGGTTCACGAAGGTGTAGGTCTTCTTCAATTCAAGGGACCAGTGGGCGTCCACCAGGTAGGTGTAGGCGGTGCCGCCCTCCAGGGCCTGGAAGGAGTTGCCCACGCCGCGCGGGACGTAGATGGCCTTGGAGGGGTCCAGCACGGTCGTGTAGACCTTCCCGTAGGTCTCGCTGCCCTCGCGCAGGTCGACCCAGGCGCCGAACACGCTGCCGCGGGCCACGGAGATGAACTTGTCCCAGGGCTCGGCGTGGATGCCGCGGGTGACGCCGCGGCTGTCGTTGTAGGAGACGTTGTTCTGGACGACCCTGAGGTCGGGGATGCCCAGGGCGGTCATCTTGGCGCGCTGCCAGTTCTCCTTGAACCAGCCGCGCGAGTCTCCGTGGACGGCCAGGTCGACGACCTTGAGGCCCCCGATGCCGGTATCGGCGACGGCGAG
>NZ_QSFR01000018.1:0-48311 GCF_003467925.1 Collinsella sp. AM43-1
CCGGGGGCGGGAATCGCGCACTCCATATTTTGTTCACAAATGAATAAGTCCCTCAGTCGCATCACTGAGGTTAAAACTGAAGCATTGGCTTCTGATATTGGCGATGACCAGCTGGTTTATAGGTGTTAAGGCATCAGTCATCTCTGGAGCGCCACTTTACTCCAAAAGCATCAGCTATTTGTTTCCCGTCGGTAAAAGGCAGGTTTTGTTCGCCAAGCGTTCTTATATATAGAGAAGTTCGGGTTCGAACCCGTGCACCGGCAACAAAAAAGCGACCAGCCGGAGCCGATCGCTTTCTATTCTATGCTGGATCATCCAGAGGGCGCTTCCGAACTCATTTTCTCGCTGCCATTCATGCTTTCGAAGCATCGTTCGACCTCCACAGCCTCATGTTTTGAGGATCTGCCGTGTTTATCACTGTTATTAATGAGTGTGTGGAAGTGATCCTCATACAGATACGTGCGATCCGCCAGAGAACTGAGAAGCATCTCTCTGCAGCCCTCGTTGCCTATCCTCGCATCTCTCAGGTCTTCCGGAAATTCACAAGCAGTCTTAGGGTCAATTTGTTTCCGTTTTCAGAGACTTGTTTGAGAGTTTTTAAAGACAGTTCAAAACAATAAGTGAGACACCATAAAGCAGAGCAAGATGTGCCGGATAGAAAATGTAGAAGAAATATTTGAGCTTCAGCCCTCGCTTACCATTATAAAGATTGATAAGCAGCAACGAAACGACCGCGGCAGCAACATCAGGATTAAATACACTAGCTGTAGCAAACTCAAATCCGCCGCCAACTATATGGCATGACGAAAGGAGCACTGCACATACTGCAGCAAAGAACATCTTGGCCTTGCTGTCGTGGAATAAATAGAATGCAGCCACAAGCATAATGCCATACACACCGCCATCTAGTTTAGTGTATTCAGCTGCCAGTGCTGTCAAAACAATCAGAGCAGTTTCTGCGATGTATCTTTTCCGTTTTGAAAGACTTTGTATCTTTTCCAGAACAATCAAAAAGACCAAGGAAAGCAGGAGCTCACACATAACATTTTGTTGCCGAAGGTCGAATAGTTGCCCGGTTTGAACGAAATCGTATATGGGCTCCGCAATGATTGCGAAGACAAGCATATTTCGCAGGTACTTCTTTATGTCATGAGTATGCAAAAATCCCTCAACTATCAAAAAGCAAAATATGGGAAATGCAATTCTGCCAAGAACATGAAGCACATCCGAAGCCTCGCTTAGAATCGCCCACTGTTCGTCTGATATCTGACTGTACGATGCGTGAGTCATAATTCCATTGGTCAGGACGATCCTGCTTACATGATCGAGAACCATCGAAATGGCTGCTATTATCTTTAATGTGCTGCCGTTAATTCCGTATCTATCTGTTTTCATTTCGTTTTCCTTTCTTTGGGTGGGCCGTCAGGGGTTCAGCCTGCTCCGCAGGCTGCCGCTGCGGCGCTTTCGCGCCTTGCGCGCTGCGCTGGCAAACGCTCACGCGTTTACTCAGCTCCGCGCCCCGACGGGTTCGAACCCATGAAAGGGCGACAAAAAAGACGGCCAACCGAAGTAGACCGTCTCAACAATCTTTGGGTGGGCCGTCAGGGGTTCGAACCCTGGACCTTGGGATTAAAAGTCCCCTGCTCTGCCAGCTGAGCTAACGGCCCGCGGGTGGCATTGTACCACGGTCTGGGACTATTCCCAACTCCATTGGCCGTTCTGGAAAATCACAACTTCACGTCCATCAGGCGTAATGCCCGTAATATCGATATCGTCCGTGCCGATCATAAAATCGACGTGCGTGCTCGAGACGTTTACGCCATGCTCCAGGAGCTCCTCCTTGGACATGTCATACCCACCCTCGATGCATTCGGGGAAACCGACACCTAGCGCGAGATGGCAGCTAGCGTTCTCATCATAGAGCGTGTCATAGAACAGAACACCACTTTCACGGATCGGCGTGTTCTTGGAGATAAGCGCGATCTCACCCAGATGAGCGGCACCTTCATCGGTGTCAATAATGCTCGCAAGCGTCGCCTTACCCACGCGGGCATCGTAGTCCACTACGCGGCCCGCCTCGAACTTAATCCAAAAATCGTCAACCTTGTTACCGTGGTGAATGAGCGGCATAGCCGAATACACGATACCGTCGGCACGCATACGATCAGGCGAGGTGAAGACTTCCTCGGTGGGAATGTTGGGGAAGAAGGGGTGCCCATCGGGCGTCTTGCCCTTGCCGCCGGCCCACTCGTGACCTTTCGTCATGCCAATCGTCAGATCGGTTCCATTTGCCGAGGTGTAATGCAGGTAGTCGAAACGATTGTCGTTCAGGAAACGCAGGTTCTTTTCGAATGCGGCGTCATGGAGTTCCCAGTCGCTCTCTGGGTCCTGGCCATCGGCGCGCGCGGTGTGCAGAATCGCATTCCACAGCTTATAGATTGCAACCTCATCGGCGTCTCCCGGGAACACCTCGTGCGCCCAAGCCACGACCGGAGCGCCGGCGATGCACCACGGATTGATGTTGTAGTCCAGTCCGCGGCGGAAGACCTTGCACTGCGTATTCCTTGCCTTAGAAGCTGCAGCAGGCTTGGCTGGATCGATGCCCTTGAGGGCCGCAGGATCCGCCCCCTCGATAAAGACAAAGCAGGCACCATCCTGGGCCAGGGAATCCAGCTGCATGCGCTTCCACTCGGGTGTCTGCTCAAAATAGCTTTTCTCGACATGCTCGTACGTGAGCCTCGTCACGGCATCATCGGCCCAAATGACCGTCACGTGGCCAGCGCCGGCGGCATAAGCCTCCGCGACCACCACGCGGGCAAAGGATGCGCACTCGACCGGAGACTGAACGACAACCTCCTGGCCGGGCTTGACGTTTACGCCCTTGCGGACAACCAAGCGCGCATAGTTTTTAATCTTGGGCTCCAGGGCCTTCATGCCCTCCAGAGCCTCTTCGACCGTCAGGGCAGCTCGAATCATGTGCCACTCCATCTATCTATAGAACAGTAAAAAGGCGCGCCGCAAAAACGACGCGCCTTATATCTTAGCGATAAGTATGTATGCAAACGCTACTTCTTCTTGGAGTCCTTCTTATCCTCCTCGGCAGCCGAGCGCTCGATAAGAGCGTTGAGCTTGTTCTCGGACATGCCCTCGGCCTGCGTGCGGTACATGTTGCGCAGGGGACGAATACGAACGAAGTCGTAGATAAAGTCACCCAGAATGATGACATAGGACAAAACGATGCCGACCATCTGGACGGGGCTGGACACCGTGCCGCCGGGAGCGAAGTAGAGCGAAGCCCAAATTGCCACGACGAGTACCATGCCGATGGCGAGCACGGCCCACCAGATACGACGGCGCTTGGTGTAGTCTTCATCCTGCTTGAGAAGGATATTCGACACCGTGTAGATGCGGTCCTCCTTGGCGCGCTGCTTAGCCTTGCGGGCGCGCTTCTCCTCTTTAGAGAGGCCCTCGAGGTTCTCGCCCTTCTCGAGCTCTTTGCGGCGAGCTTTAGACGAAGCTGGCACGACGCGGACAGAGCTCGCTGCCTGACGGGCAGGCTTAGCAGATGCGGCGGACTTGCGCGCAACCCCGGTAACCTCGTGGGATTGCGTGCGCTTGTTCGTGGCGCTACGGGTACTCACTTATGCGTTCTCCTTCATGCTTGTGAACTGGGAGCCCGTGATGATCTGGAAGGCCTCGCGATAGCGCTCGGACGTGCCATCGATGACCTCGGCGGGCAGGTGCGGGGTCTCCCCCGTCATATCCCAGTTGGCCTTGAGCCAATTGCGGACGAATTGCTTGTCGTAGCTAGGCTGGATCTTGCCCTCCTCGTAGCTGGCAGCAGGCCAGAAACGGCTGGAATCGGGCGTGAGGCACTCGTCGATCAGCGTGACCTTGCCATCAATAACTCCAAACTCGAACTTGGTGTCGGCAATGATGATGCCACGGGTCGCGGCGTACTCGGCAGCGGCCTTGTAGATCTTGAGGGAAAGGTCACGAATCTGCGTGGCGATATCCTCGCCCACGATCTCGCAGCAACGCTCGAACGAGATGTTCTCGTCGTGGTCACCAATCTCGGCCTTCGTGGACGGCGTGAACAGCGGCTCGGGAAGCTTGGAAGCCTCGGTCAGGCCCTCAGGCAGCTGGATGCCGCAGACGGTGCCGTTCTCGTCGTAGGTCTTCTTGCCCGAACCGGTCAGATAGCCGCGGACGATGCACTCGATAGGAATCGTCTGGGCCTTCTTAACCAGCATGGCGCGGCCAGCGAGGTAGTCACGATACTCAGCAAACTCCTCGGGGAAATCCGCCGGGTCGATGGAAACGAGATGGTTGGGGACGATGTCGGCAAACTTATCAAACCAGAATGCCGAGATGCGATTGAGCACCTCTCCCTTAAACGGAATCTCGTCGGGAAGAATGAAGTCGAACGCAGAAATGCGGTCGGTGGCGACCATCAGCAGGTTTTCACCGGCATCGTAGATATCACGAACCTTGCCACGGGAATCCGGACGACGCTCCATCGTTGTCACGTGAGTCACTCCTTACCAAAATACGACAGTAATGCGGGTTCTTTCCCGCACGTTTTCGCAAACTCGGAGCGGCAGGGACGAAACCCCTCCTTCACCGAATAGCGAAAAGCTAGTGCTCCATTGTAGTAGATGCCGCGTCCGCCGTGTGCTCGCGAGGCAGATGAATCGTAAAAGTCGTACCCTTTCCAAGCTCCGACTCCACGGAAATGTAGCCATGATGTCGCTCGACGATCTGTTTAGTCACGGCGAGGCCCACGCCCAGACCGCCCGCCTCACGGGCACGGCTAGCATCGGCGCGCCAAAAACGGCCGAAGATGCGCGACAAGTCATCCTTGGCAATACCGATGCCGGTATCAGAAACGGCGACGCTGACGTGTTTGCGGTCACTGAGCACCGACACCACGACCCAACCGCCCTCGGGGGTATAGCGCATGGCGTTGCTCATGAGATTGATGACGCATTGTGTGATCATGTCGGGATCGGCTTCGACGACATCGTCGTGACCTTGCGTCTCGTCAGCAAAGCGCAAGCGCAGATCGCGGTCGACAAACAGGCGCTCCTGGGCATTGACGATGGAACGCACGAAAGGAACCATGTCCACCGGCTCAAGGTTGAGCGGAGCCGTGCTGTTTTCCATGCGCGACAGGTCGAGCATCTGCTGCACCAGACGAGCCAGGCGACGCGTCTCGGAAGCAACGGTTTCCAGATGCTCGTCGTCGGTGGGATACACCCCATCCTGCATGGCTTCGACTGTCGCGAGCATGGCCATAAGCGGAGTACGAAGTTCGTGAGCCACGTCTGAGGTCAGGCGCTTCTCGTGTTTCATATCCTTCTCGAGCGAAGTGGCCATCTCATCGAAGGTCTCACCCAGCTGATCAATCTCGTCATCACCGCGCAAACCAGTACGAGCGGACAGATCGCCATCGCGAATTTGCTTGGCCGTGCTCGTAATACGATGAATCGGCTTGGTGAGCATGCGCGACACGAGCGATCCGATAACGACCGAAATGCAGATTGCAACAACCGCGGCGAGGGCCATGGCGTTAAAGGTCTTCTCCCTAAATGCAGAATCCGCCTTGGTGAGCAAGGCATCGGAGCCGATGGCCCATAGCTTTACCTGTCCGACATGCTCGCCCGAAGACGTTATGATTTCGACGTTGGCAACGCTATCGGAGTCGGTTGGAGCAGACGAGACCGGGCTATGCGATGCTTTTTTACCGCTCGAGCTGCTCGACGCCGATTCGCTCTCGCGCACATCGGCGGTCGCGCTTGCCGAAGGCCATGAGTCGTCATAGACGACAACGCCCTTCTTGTTGACGACCTGCATACTCAGGTCGTCGGATACCAAACTCGATGTCGCGACCGTGCGCAGCTCGCCCGCAGTCCAGTTGCCGTTTTCCTCATACGACGTCGCAAGCTTTTCGGCAGCAGAATTGGCGATCTCGACGATATTGGAGCGCGTGTAATCCGAAAAGACCGTGCCCCACACAACAGAGACCACGCCCACCAGCACCAATACCGTCATGAGCGATGTCAGAGCAAAAGCAAGTGCCATGCGCGAGGGATAGCTCATCGTTGGCCGTGAATCGGAACGAGGCGTGTTCCAACTAGCCTTGGAACCCGCCTCGCTCTCCTGCTTGTGCTTTTGTCCGATTTCAAAGCGCGCAGGTGTCATATGTGATTTCCCTATTTCTCGTCCGACTTATCGGTCTTGGCCGGAGCCTCGAAGCGATAGCCGACACCGTGGACGGTGTAGAGCCACTTGGGCTTCTTGGGATCATCGCCCAGCTTGGCGCGAAGGTTCTTCACGTGGCTATCGATGGTGCGCTCATAGCCCTCAAAGTCGTAGCCGAGCACCTTCTCGACCAGCTCCATGCGGTTGTAGACGCGACCGGGGTGACGGGCAAGCGTGGTGAGCAGCTTAAACTCGGAAGCCGTCAGGTCGACTTCCTTGCCCTCGACCAAAATCTTGTGGCCCGAGATATCGATGACCAGATCGCCGAAGTCGAGTACCTCGACGGCTGGCTCGTCGGCCTGATGGGCACGGCGGAACAAGGCGCGTACGCGCGCGACAAGCTCGCGCGGCGAGAACGGCTTAATCAGATAGTCGTCGGCGCCGAGCTCAAGACCGATAATACGGTCCTCGATCTCGCCCTTGGCAGTCAGCATGATGATGGGGACATCCGAGGTATCGCGAATGGTGCGGCAAACGCGCTCGCCGGGGATCTTGGGGAGCATAAGGTCGAGCACGACCAGGTCAAACTGATGCTTCTCGAACTCCTCGATCGCGGACTGGCCGTCGCCGACACCCACAACCCAGTAGCCTTCGCGCTCGAGATAGGCAGCGACGGCGTCACGGATTGCCTTCTCATCCTCGACCAGCAGAATCTTTTTTGCATCTGAAGCCATAACACGGCCCCCCTGTCTCAATCAGCTAAGAACAAGCCCATTTTAACGCACCTGAGCCCGCCGGATGCCACTATGACGCGGCAGCTCGGCGGGCGGTACTCACAATTACAACGCGTTTATTCCCCTGTTGGCGCCTTTTTAACCCCTCTAAGCTTAAAGAGAGAATAGGCGTGCGGTGACCGTCTCGGGTATACCCTGGCTGTTGCGCACCGTGGCGTACGTAAGGAATGAGTCCGATTTTCCCGCCGTAGCTGGATAATCGCCATATTCCAAAGCGCGGTCGGGCGACAACAGCGAGCCATAGGTCTTGGCAGAGGTGTCGATGAGAAAATGCGATGCCTGTACCTTAACGAGATATTTATTCTTCTTGCCGGCAGCACATGCGAGCGGCTCGCGGGACAGAAAGAGGTATGGCCCTCCCTCATTACCGATATACGTGCCCATGTTGCCCAGGCTGCCCACGTCACTATAGGTCGCCTCGATAGAAAACACGAAGGTATCGCCCATATATACGGCCTCGAAAGGCGAGACTGACGAGGGAAGGACTAGCTGGGCACGTTTGGTGTTGTTGCCATCGGTCAGATCGATTGCCGTTATGCCATAGTAGACGCCTTCGTCGTTGCGGACACGCGGCGAGATGGTCAAAATGCCGTCGCTCGCGCGCGGGGCCGATGCAAAGCGGCCCATCGATTTCCAAATTACCTCGGCCTTGGATTCATCAAGCGAGCGACGATAGCAAAACGAATCACTACTCGTTTTATTGCCGCCTGCCGAAGGCATTTTATACCAGATGACCGATGACCCGAACGCCGTAAACAGGGGCGGATCATAGTCCTTGCCACCTCGATCGAGCTCAGCCACGTCGCCAGAGAGCGAAGCGCCCGACAGATTTTGAGCGTAGAGCTTCCACGATGAATTGGCAAAGTTCATCTCAACCCACGCAAACACGCCATCGCCGGCACGGACATCGTAAAAAGCATATCCCGTGCCCTCGATAGGATCCTCGATTAATGTGGTAAGCGAGCCATCGCCCAGGTTGAGCACACCAAGCGTATTGGCATGCAGAGCAGAAGCAGGCGCCATCATCGCGGCGGCGTAGTCGCCATCGCAGTAGTACAGCAGCGTGCCCAGCGGCAGCGTCCACGACGCCGCCGGCTCAAGATCGATATCAACAGCTTCGTACTCATCAGTGATCGAGACAATCTTCGAATCGTCCTTGATAACCTGCGGCTCGCCGGCGGCATCGTCGCTGGTGCCCGTTTTTTTCGAGCAACCGGCAAGCACCGTGGCAGCGCCCGCGGCAGCACCGCCGAGCACAAAGCCACGGCGCGATATTCCATTCTTGATGTGGTCGGCGATACCCATTAGGCGATCTCGGCGCGAGCGGCCTCGATAGCGCGCGTAAGCTGATCGGCGCAAGAGGTCTTTTTCATACCGCAGGTATTACCGGCGAGAACCTCGATTACGCGATCGGCAGGAGCACCCTCGACTAACTTGGAGATAGCCTTGAGATTGCCGTTGCAGCCACCGGTAAACTCGACGCCCACCACCTTGTTGCCGTCATCGGACAGGTCAAGGTGGATATTGCGAGCGCATACGCCCTGAGGCTTGTAATCAAAACTAATCATTGCGTTCCCCTCTCGTAAAGCAATTTCAGACGTCTATTATCCCCGTCCGAACCGATAAAGTATCGCGGGCACCGATTCAACATTCCCCAATGCGCAAACCGGCGGCAGCAATACTAGCAATCTGCTTCCCGAGCGTGGACTTTTCGTTTCTCTTGATACATGTTGTGGTCAGCGATGTGGTACATCTCGGTCAGTGTACATCCGGGTGTCTCTGCCGTCGCGACACCAAACGACGCACTGACTGTCAGCACCTCATCGCTCGCAGCAGCAAGGCTGAGGCGAAGATCTTGCACTACTTCACATGCGGATTCGCGATCGGTGTGAGGGCAAATCAACAAGAACTCGTCGCCACCAATGCGCATAGGCACAAACTTCTCGCCTGCCGCCCGCCTCAATACAGACGCCGTACGCCGTAGCAGCTCATCGCCCATTTCGTGACCGTAGAGATCGTTGGTATGCTTGAGGAAATTGCAGTCCATCATGATCACACTCACGGGCAGGGACTCGTTCACCAGATCGTCGCCAAGGGACTCAAGGTAATTTCTATTGCGAAGTCCCGTCAGCTTGTCCTGGAAAGAGAGCTCCTCGGCGCGCTTTGTCATCGAGATGTTATGCGTCGCCACGACGACCGATTCCAGTCGACCCCGCTCATCGCGGCGCTGTGGAACAACCTGCAGCGAATACCACGTACCTCGGCAATCTCGCACCTCGGCATCCAAGTACGGCACGCCCTCCATACGATCCCGAAGTGTCTTTATATCTAAGAGCTCCATGACCGCCTCGCGACTTTCGGGACTCACAATGTCTCGGCAAACCGTTGCAAAAAAGTCATATGCCTCGGCGTGCTCGGCAAATATCTTCGCCACCGATGGCGACATGTTAATTCCCTCGATCTCGAGCGTATCGAGATGCAGCAGGAAGGTCGACTCATATATGGAACTGATAGCATTGATGATGCCGAGTTGCTTGTCCTTTTCGGCCAAATTGCGACGATCGGCAATGTTGCGCGCCAACAGCACTACAACCCAAAACGCCAAGAGCACCAGCACGCCGGCAGCGATAAATGAAATCCTGCCCGACATGACCTCAGATTTGGGATAAAGCGCAAACAGGCGATAGTCCTCATACGCCGCACGCACGGCATACCAGGTACTTCCCCGATATTCGATACGTGTTAAGCCTTCGTCTTTCCAATCAATTCCGCTATCGGCAAGAAGCCGGGCAAGGGTTAGATCGACATTCGAATCGTTTGAGGAAACGATCTGCATATCGCGCATCACGAGCACCGTTGGGCTCTGATGGAATGTGTTGTTCACGAGCACGTCGGCGATCGTATACGAATAATCATCGGCGGGCTCGAGCGCAAGCGATCGATACCCCAGCGCTACGCCATCACCGTACGGAACAACACTCACGGCAAAATCGACATCGCGACGCTCAACGACCGTCGAGTAGGACACCTTGGATCCTCGATACATCGATGCGACCGACGAACAGGCCAGCTCCTCTCGCCACAGCATCAGCGGATCGCGACCATCAATATCGTAATGAGCGGCCATATGGCCGTCGGCGTCCATGACCAACATTCCCGAAAGGTGCTCGGTATGGACGTACTCCTCGACGAGGTCATCGTTGACTTCAACGTGATCAGACGGCAAGAACGTCGAAAACGACTCGAGCACGGCATCCAAATTGTGCGTCGCTTCGGTTTTTCTTCCCTGTTCATATCGGTCATATTTTTCGCAGGCGTTTTTTAAAAACACCATGGTTTCCTGACCAAACCCAAGCGTTTTATCGAGACAGCGATGCGTGCCGACCATATACAGCAGACCCAACAGAACAGCGCTGACCACAACGCAGATAGCCGCGGTGACTAATGCCTTTCGGCGCAAGCGGCGCTCATCATTTGTCATGATTCCGCTCCTTGCCCGTCCGTCGTCGCCCCTGCCTTGTACTTGCCCACAATGCGCTCAATCGTGCCATCTCGATCCATCTCGAACAGCACGGTATTGAGGTTTTTGACGTACTCCCCCTCATAGCCGTCCTTAAACGCGACGCCAAGGTCAACCGTCATAACGTTGTCAGCGAACACGCGGTAAAGGCCGGGATACTGGGCGACAAGTCGATCAAGCGGCTGAACGTCCGCCATCCAACAGTCGACATACCCTTTGGCGAGGGCGGCTTTGCAGAGCTCGGCAGAACCGTACGATTTGATTTGCACGTCCGGCGAGATTTCCAGATCCCCTGCGAGCAATCGGCGTTCGCTCACCGAGCCCGCAATCACCGCGATGGTCTTGCTTCCATCGAGATGCGCCAAGGACTTGATGCCGCTCGTTTTCTTGGCGGCAACCGAGACCGTCGCGGTTAGATACGGCTCGGTCCAGTAATACTTATCCTCGCGATAACAGGGAGAATAATCACACCACAGGCAATCGATATCACCGTTTTTGAGCAGCCGGTCGCGATCGTTCCAGTCAATATCGACAAACTGTGGCTTGAGCCCCGCACGCTTGCAGGCCTCGCGGGCGATGTCGATATCGATACCGACGTAATCGCCCGTGGTATCGATATACACATAGGGGTCGTTATCCGTAACGCCGATTTTGAGTACTGGGAGATCTTTGTCGGCTTCATTCGAGGAGGAAGAGCTGCTTCGAACGGTATACGTCAGGGCGACCACACAGGCAGCAACAAGGAGCATGAGCGTAAACGAGACAATGGTGACTCGCTTGATACGTCCGGGCACGCGCCTCCCTTCATCGAAACAGCAGTCGGATTTCATTTTATACCCGGGGCTGATGCGGCAATAAAAAAAGCGCCTCGCCCAAGACGGGCAAGGCGCCAATGGTCCAAATGCAACCGCAAGCGGTCGAATTAGTTTAACCCTACTCGAAGCTCAACTGCTCCCGAATGCACCCCCGACCGCCGCCTCGTTCAGGCCGTTGGCGCCGACCGCGTATCTGGCGGTTTCCGACGCGCCGCACTGCACGCGACACACGGGCTGAAGTCTTTAACGGAAAAGCCCCGTTAGTAAGACGAGTTACCAACAGGGCTTGGACTGAAAGGTCGCGCTTAAACGAGAGGGGCGCCCTAACGCTCGAGACGTTTGCGCATAAGCGCGAAGGCAATCAACGAAGCGCCGGCAACGGCCATAATAAAGGCGACGGCAGGGGCCTGATCGCCCGTATTGGCGAGCGCACCCTTAGTAGTCTTAGTAGACTTTTTGGTCACCCTGGTCGTCGTCTGCTGACCAGGCTGGGACGGCGTCACGGGCTGCGTAGGCTGAGCCGGCTCCCCATTGGCCTCCTCGCCCGTCACCACGTACGTCGAGAAGTGGCTCGTGCGGAAGCAGAGGTAGTCCCCCTCGATCCACGTATCCATAGCCTGGGTGGAACCATCCTCAGCAACGTAGAGCACCTTGAGATTGGTGAGCGCCTTCATGGCGGCAGTCATCTTGACACGGACGATGAAGGACATGCCTTCGTAGTCCTCGATAACCTCGCCGTCCTTGAGAAGCTTGATATCGAGCTTATCGGCAACCTTGGTACTCCCCTGCTCAAGGCCGGAAATTGTAGCATTGGCGGCGTCGGTAAGATTTGTCGGTTCCTCGACCACAAGAGAGATGCTGTTGTTCTGGGCAATGCCGGCAGCGGCATTGTTCTCGGCGCTTACGCTAACGTCCGTTCCGTCGCTACCTGCAACGCCCGCAATGGTCCTCGCCGCTACAGTAACGGTACAGGTCGTTGTTTTGTCACCACAGGTGGCGGTGATCGTGGCGGTACCGGCCTTAAGCGGCGTCACGACGCCGTCTTTGACCGTAGCGATCGACGAGTCGCTGGAGGCCCAGCTCACCGTCGTATCGTCTGCATCGACAGGACTCACCGTTGCGGAGAGCTTTACGGAGGCATCACCGACGGTAAAGGACAGGCTCGTCTTGTCGAGCTCGACTTTCTGGACGGGGTTGGTCACGGTCACCGAGACGGTTTGGGAGAGCGATTCTGCAGTAATGACAAATGAGCCAGAACCGGTCTTGAGGGCGGTAACGGTGTAGGAGCCATCGCCGTTGTCGACAACCTCAAACGCCTTAGAAGCGCCCGTGTTATCCAGAGCAAGCTTGGTCTCGTCGACCTCGCCCGCAAGGGCTCCAACAAGAGAAATCTTCACGGTGCGCTCTTCGCCCTTCTTGAGGTTAAGAGCGGTCTGGTCGACCGTAAGGTTCGTTGCGGGGTTGGAAACAGTCACCGCGCAATCCTGAGAATAGGTGCCATCTTCGGTCGAAGCAGTGATGGTTGCGGCGCCCTTGGAAACAGACGTCACTTTGCCGGTTTGATCGACCGTAGCGACGCTGTCGTTACTGGACTTCCAGACAACCGTCTGGTCAGCCTCCGCGGGAACGACCGTTGCCTTAAGCTGCTCGGTTGCAGCGCCCACAAGCGTGACCTTCTGCTTATCGAGTGTGATACCCGTTGCAGGTTGAATAACCGTCACCTTGCACGTGGCGCTATACTCGCCGTCCTCAGTGGTAACGGTGATCGTGGCAGCACCGGCCTTGACCGGGGTCACGACGCCGTCCGCAACCGTGGCGACCTCCGGGTCGCTCGAAGACCAGGACACATTCTTATTCGTTGCATTGTTGGGCTCAACCGTTGCGGTCAACGTCGAGGGCTCGCCGCCCACAGCAAGCTTAAGATTCGACGCGCTGAGACTGACGCTCGAGATCCTTACTACCGGAGTGGTTACCGTAATTGTATCCGTGGTTGCAGAGACTCCATCAACTGTTGCCGTGATCGTGGCATTACCGTCACCGACAGCGATAACAAGACCGTTGCCATCGACGGTAAGGACGTTCTCGTTAGAAGAGGACCAGACAACCTTACTGGCCTTATCGTCAGGGGAAACCTTTGCCTTCAACTGCTGAGTCGTGCCCTTGTCCATAGATGTTGAGTAACCATCCGTAATGGAGACCGTAGTTTTTGCAGGTTCCTCGCCCGGCTTGACGACGTGAACGGTCATAGTGTCGCAGAGACGACCACCCAAGTACATTGAAACCGTTGCATCGCCGTAACTATGAGGCACTAAATACCCCAAGTAACTGCCACCATTAAACATCGGTCCTTTTACCTCGAGGACATCGGGATTATCTGAAGTGAAAGAATACTTTGCGCCGGCATAGGAGTCCATCAATTCCTCAGCGCTTTTGCTCAGCACGCCCTTTGGATATTCAAACCCCCTGTCACATTCCAGCCAAAGCCAATCTTTGGATATACTATCTGAACTGACCTCACAGGGAAATGTATAATCGCTCGACACAAACTTAGCCTTCGAAAGGCTCACTTCCGCAGGGTCGACAACCTCTATCTCAAAGGGATGGTCATTGCCAAGGCCATCACGAGCATGAGCCTTAACGGTGCCGGGCTTTATTGCCTTAAACGAGTTTTCACCATCGGTAAGCTCAACAACATCGCTGCTTTCTAGAGAATAGGTTACAGAGCTAACGAGCGCATCCCAATGTGCACGCTGGCATGCCTTCAGTGCTTCATTTGGGGAAACGTTGAGAATGGCAGAAAGATAAGAGCTGTCCCCAACCAGCATCTTTTGTTTTTTGTTCCCACGCTCATTGAATCCAGGCTCCTGATTCTCGGTTACAACATCACATAGCTTCTTCGTCTCGGTCTCGCCGTTGCAATAGTCGACAAGAACCTTGGCCTCTTTTGCATCTTTCGCCAACGCCTCGAGTTGCAAAGAAGCGCTTAGCTCAGAAGTTCCATATGAATAATAATTCGAATTCACCCTTGCCTGAACTTTGGAATCCTTTGAGGGATCTTCCTTTATTTCAAAATATGTAGCCGCACGGGTCTCGTCCTTGGGGTGAACGTAAACTGTCCCCTCTAGCAATGCATAGTGCGTGTTCCCGCATTTTTGCGGACAATCATCCGTGTAACCCAGCGTTGCAGTCGTTGTCGTCGCACCGGATTGGTCATAGGATACGAAACTCACCTTAATTGGATTGAGATTAGCCACGCTCTTAATCTTAAGAGAACCGTTTAAACTCTCGTCAGCCCTGCTCTTCATGGTTATAGTCGTTGTGCCGACTTTGGTGGGACTAATTGTCAACACCCAATCACGTGATTTATAGCTCACTTTAGCGATATCCTCATCAGACGATGTGATATCGATATCACTAGGGTCAATGGGCGCCCATTCGTGATTTTTATTAAAAAAGGAAAGCCTTCCTTTCACCGTCTGTCCAACAGCGACATCAAATTCTGACCACACATCGCCTGTAGACGAATCGTATGGGAGAAACGATGCACCCATGGAACCATCCTGCGACTCCAGCATGACAGCATCCGCATGCGGGGCGGCCACCGTCAGCCCAAACGTTGCCGCCGTTAAAGCAACGCAGATGCCTGCGGCTATCCTCCGAAACCCTTTTCTCATTCCCCTAAGTCCAATCTCTCGTGAAAAAACGCAGCATTCTCCCACACCTTAAAATTGGCTTAAGGATACCCCCCCCCAACGAGCACTTGCAAGCTAATGTTTGCCAGAAGGGGCAAATTAACGGCAAGCGACATTTCTGCAATATACCATCATCCGCTGAAGTGTGACTTTCCCGACGCTCCCACGCAAAAGCCCCGTTGATAAACGCGTTACCAACGGGGCTTGGGCTGAAAGGCCGAGCTTCAACGGAGGCCGAAAGTAAACTGATCGGTTTGACTTCGTCCCCAATCGATCAGTTAGAACTCGAGCTGCTCCAGGCGATCGAAGACCGTGTCGATGCGGGTGAGGAAGTCCCACGGATCAAAGATCTCGTCGAGCTTCTCCTGGCTGACGGTGCAGCGCGGATCGGCCTCGAGACGCTCCTTAAAGGTGGGGCCGGCGGCGCAGTCCTGCACCTCGTGCCAGGTAGCCATGGCGTTTTCCTGCACGATCGCATAGGCATCCTCGCGGGTGATGCCCGTATCGACGAGGGCCAGCAGGACCTTGGAGGAGAAGATGAGGCCGCGAGTCTTGTTGAGGTTGGCCATCATGCGAGCCGGATACAGCTGCAGGCCGTCGATAACGCGAATGAGACACTGGAACATGTGGTCGAGCGCGATGAAGCTATCGGCCTGGGCGACGCGCTCGGCAGAGGAGTGCGAAATGTCGCGCTCGTGCCACAGGGCGACATTGTCGAAGGCGACCTGGGCGTTGGACTTCACGATGCGCGACAGGCCGCAGACCTTCTCCATGGTGATCGGGTTGCGCTTGTGCGGCATGGCGGAGCTGCCCTTTTGACCCTTGCGGAACGGCTCCTCGGCCTCAAGCGTATCGGTCTTCTGCAGATTGCGAACCTCGGTAGCGATGCGCTCGCAGGTGGCCGCCGTGGTGGCGAGGACTCCGGCGAGATAGGCATGATGGTCGCGGGAGATGACCTGCGTGGACAGCGGGTCGTGGACCAGACCCAGGTGCTCGCAGACGTACTCCTCGACAAACGGCTCGATGGAGCTGTACGTGCCGACCGCGCCCGAGATGGCACCGAAGGCAACGTTCTTGCGGGCATCCTCAAGACGATCCAGATCGCGCTTGAGCTCCCAGGCCCAAGAGCCAAACTTCATGCCGAAGGTCATCGGCTCGGCATGGATGCCATGGGTGCGGCCAGCGCAAAGCGTGTTGCGCTCCTCGAAGGCGCGGCGCTTGCAGATCTCGCCGAGCTTTTTGACGTCCTCGATGATCAGATCGCAGGCCTGGGTGAGCTGGTAGCACAGAGCCGTATCGCCCAGATCGGAGCTGGTCATGCCATAGTGAACCCAGCGGCTGGGCTTGGGGTCGCCCTCGGGAACATCAGCGTCGATGTACTCCTTCATGTTGGTCAGGAAGGCAATAACGTCGTGGCGCGTGACTTCCTCGATCTCGTCGACCTTTGCCTTCTCAAAGTTGGCGTGGTCGCGGATCCATTGGGCTTCGTCTTTAGAAATGCCGATCTTGCCGAGCTCCGCCTGGGCCTCGCAGGCCAGGACCTCGATCTCCTGCCAAATGGCGTACTTGTTCTCGAGGGAGAAGATGTGTCCCATCTCCGGGCGGGTATAGCGATCGATCATAGCGGCTCCTTTTTGGTTATTGGCACGTTGGTCGTAACCCAACCATTGTACCGTGCGCGGGTGCAAGTATGGGCAGCAGGCATGAACCTAACATTTTGAAGCAGGAGCGGGCAACGGGACGTCCGCGCGCCCGCGTCGCGGACGCACACCGGCTGTGGTCAGCATGCCCCGGTCCGCAAAGCCGCCGAAGGAGACCGGATCGAACCGAGTGTCCCAGCATCCCCCTTGGCTGATGGAGCGGGCAACGGGACGTCCGCGTATTTGCTTCGCAAATACGCACCGGCTGCGGTCGCCTATCGGCGACCTTGCCTGCTCGCTATAAACGCTTCGCGTTTATTTAACGCTCGCACCCTGTCGGGTTCGAGTCCCGGCACTTTATTGAAAAAAGCACGGCACCGTGATGGTGCCGTGCTTGTGCTCTTAACTGGAGCGGGCAACGGGACTCGAACCCGCGAGTGTCAGCTTGGGAAGCTGATGCCTTACCACTTGGCGATGCCCGCTTGTGTTGGCTAGTATAACGCGGTTGTCTTGTTCGATACAAGGGTGGTGATGCTTGTTTTAGCTGTGGAGATTCGTTTGAAAATCGCGTCAATTGTGGAGATGAGGACCTTTGTCTTTCTTTTCTTACCATCTTCTACCTGTACTTTTATCTGATTGTTGTATTTGAGTTCGCTTTGTCAGAAATCGGGCAAGCTTTTGGTCAGCTTCTGGTACTTACCCGCATGAACCATGGCGGTAGCCTCATCCCAAGCGCCGCGGCCTCCCCGTGCGGCGCACGAGGGATAAGGAGCAGCCATGTCCAACGCACCCACGCACTCTGTCCACAGCGCAATCGCAACAGGTCCGCTGCTCCTGCTCCTCTTCCTGCTTTTCGGCTGCCTGGCACCGGGAGCCGCATTTGCCGTCGATGGCTACGATCAGCTCGGCTTCCGCACCATTAGCGATGATTGTGGGCCCTTCTTCATCGGCAAGTATGAAGCTCAAGACGCCTCGATTGCCTACTGCATGAACCAGGAGCGCCCCGGCCCCACCAAGCCGGGCGGCCCATGGCTCAACTTTGATCAAGGCTGGGTGTGGCTCGACGACGAGTTCGCGGCAATCGTTTGTCACGGATATCCTACCGCCACGTCGTTTGGCGGTTACCATCTTTCACCAGATCGCGCCCGCGCCGCCACCCAACTTGCCGTATGGATGCTCAACGGCACTACCCATGTCGACGGCACCTACTCCTACACGACCGCTCAGGGCAAAACCAAGAGTGGACACTTTACCGCCGACAATGAAGTCGTGGCGGCTGCGCGATGGCTCCACGACAGAGCAAAATCAGGAAGCATCAAAGCCGCTCCGCACCGCGCGCGGCGCTATCTAGGAGCCGTATCGGGCGGCAGCAAACGTCAAGACATGCTCTATGTACTGCCGGCGGTCTCTGTTTCCTTCCAAAAGCAGTCTGCAAACGCTGCCATTACCAGCGGAAACAATACTTATCAGTTTGACGGGGCAACATTCGATGTTTTTGAGAGCGCCAGCGGCGCGCGTGTCGGCACCATCCAGATGGACAGCAACGGTCGAGCGCAGGCAGCACTTCTGCCCAACACGGCATACTACCTAGTTGAAACAAAGGCGCCGGCCGGCTATGTCCCCCGTCGTGATCGCATCGCCTTTACCACGGGGAATGACGGTGAACAGGTCGCCGTTGATGAACAACCCGGCGCCATCACCCTGCATGTCGTAAAACTCGATGCCGCGACGAATGCCGGACCCCAGGTGGGATCTTCACTCGCAGGAGCAGAGTTCACGTGCGTGTCGCAATCCACCCCCGGATGGGCGCAAACCCTCACAACCGATGAAAACGGTCGAGCTACCCTCACCGATGTCCCCCTAGGAACCTTTACCATCTACGAGTCAAAAGCCCCCGAGGGCTACCTGCCAGCCAACGACAGCTGGTCCTATACCGTTGGAGCCGACCATCTCGGTGATTCAGGCGTGGTCGAGATCGAATCGCGCGTTTCCGATATCCCCATTGCGTTTGACCTTGAGATTTCCAAATTCAAGGACTACGGCGATAGCGATCAATCCGGCCTGGAGCAGCCGGCAGGAGGTGTTGTCTTTGAGGTTGTCAGCAACAGCTCTCAGCAGGTTGTTGGCACACTGACCACAAACATCTATGGCTTTGCCTCCACCAAAGATCAGCCAGAAGCATGGTTCGGCGCAGGCAAGCGACCCGCCGGTGTCCACGGAGCCATCCCATACGACCGCGCCGGCTACACCGTTCGCGAGGTTCCGGAAACCGTCCCCGAGGGTTTTAAACGTGCAGGGGAATGGACCGTCGGGGCCAATCAGATTTCCGACGGCGCCGAGCTTCAATATATCGTGGACAACCACGCTCTGTCGACGCATCTCCAGATTGTAAAACGCGATGCCCAAACAGGCGCTTCTGTTCCGCTAGCCGGATTCACCTTCCAACTCCTCGACAGCAATCACAAACCTGTCTCACAAACATGCTGGTATCCAGCACATAATGTAATGGACACCTTTACGACTGACGCGACCGGCACCGTCACACTGCCCGAATCGCTCGTGCCGGGCACCTATTATGTACGCGAAACCTCGGCCAAAGAGCCCTATCTTGTCGGTGAAGAGATCGAGGTAAACATACCCGCCGACATGAACCTAACGCCCTTTGCAATCGCCTCGTATTATGACCACGCCGCGACCGGAAACATCAGGATCGTTAAAACCGATGCCGTAGACGGCAGCAGCCTCGCGGGCGCCATATTTGAGATCCGTGCCTCGGGTGATATCGTGCGCCCCGATGGTAGCATTGCCGCGCTCGACGGTGAGACCGTCGCGACCGTCGCGACGGATGAAACTGGAGAGGCACGCGCGGACGACCTCCCGCTGGGATCTGGCACCGCACGCTACGAGGTTGTCGAGACTCAAGCGCCGACCGGCTTCTTACTCGACCGGACGCACCATATCGTCGACCTTACCTATGCCGACCAGAAAACACCCGTTGTGGAAGCACGGCTTAACGTATCCGACGATTACACCAAGGTTGATATCTCCAAGGTCGATGCAAGCGGAGAGCAGGAAGTGAAAGGTGCACAGCTCACCTTATATGGTCCCGATAAAACCGAAATAGACTCCTGGACCTCATCCGACAAGCCACACCGCATCGAACATCTTGCACCCGGCACCTACTCGTTGCGCGAAACGATGTCTCCGCGGACCTATGACCTTGCCGAGGAGATAACGTTTGAAATAAAGGATACGGGAGAAGTCCAATCCGTCGCGATGAAGGATGCGCCCATCGAGATCAAAGGACAGGTCGACAAGCGTCAGGAACTTGTCCAACCTATCGGGAAGGGTCTGTTGGCTAACGGCGATGGAAAAAACCGCGCCGCGATGCAAACCAATACGGATGGGCTTTTCTCCTATACCATCGATGCTCGAAACGATTCCGCTACTTGGGTTGATGAGTTTACGATTACCGATGATCTTGAGTGCGCCAAAGACGGCACGGCGAGATTCGTCTCAATCGAAACCCCCGTCGCCATCGGCGACCTCAACGGTCTGTGCAACGTGTGGTATCGCACGACGCCGTTGGACTCGACAGACGTCGATGAGCCGGCAAACGCGACGCTTGACGATGGGCACGAAAATCCTTGGCTTGAGTCCGACGAAGTAAAAGAGAGTCTGGGTGAAGATTGCCGCCTCGTCGATTACGACGACTGGCACCTCTGGAAGGCGGATGTCTCGACCACGGAATCCGCCACACTCGAGGCGAAAGAACTCGACCTTGCATCCAATACCGTCGTGACGGGCATTCGCATTGAATACGGTGCGGTAGCCGCCGACTTTACGACTCGAAGCGATACGGATTCTTGGACCCGCGATGATCTCAAAGATGAGCACGACGACCTTGACGATGCCAGAGCAATCCTTGGCACAGACGCTCGGGGCGCAGTCGTGCACATGCAGGCAACGTCGGCTTATACACCCCAAACTGCACTCACCAACAGCGCACGCGTCGATCTTTGCCGCAACGGCGGCGGCGATAAACTTGAGTCACATGACGAGGACAGTGTCATTCAACGCTGTACCCTACCGCAGGACCTACCGGCAACAGGATCAGCCCCCATCGCCGCTTGCATCACCGCGCTCCTGACCTCGGGTGCCGCAGCCCTATGGTTCGCTCGCCTTAGGTCAATCCCAAAGAAGCGCTAGCGCGATGAAAAAGCGGGCGAGCCAGTCCCCCGGCTCGCCCGCTTTCAATCATTTAAATCGCCGTATCTACTCTGCAGACGAAGATCCACCATCAACGATTGCTTGCTCGGACTCATGAATCCCATCGGCACCCGTGCTCTGTTCTTGCTCCACCTCTTCGCTGATTGCGGAGGCGGGGGTCGAGCCCTTCGCGCCCACGATATAGGCGGCTCCAAACCCCAACGCAATGGCAATCAAGGTCAAAATCACGTAGACAGGCCAATGGCGCTTAATATACGAAAACACGTTGACTCCTTAGAGCTCCGTCTACGAACGGCGGATAACCTCGGTCACGACCTCGGATACCGTGGCAATGTTCGTCGGGTTGACATTGTGGGGCAGGTCGTCCTCGGTACGAGCACAAGCCAGGCGCGTGCCGTCCACGCCGGCGATGGTGAGGGCTCGGCGGCTCGCCTCGAGCGCGGCGTAGGCATCGGTCTTGGCATAGGGCATCTCGAGCGCGCCACAATCGACATGGAACGACTTGCACACCTTGCTGACCAGGTTCATGATGCGGCGATCGCCCTTGAGCAGCTGCCGTTCGCCCTCAACCGTCACCACCGAAAGCCTACCGGCGCCGACGGATTCAAGATTGATGAAGAATACGCCGCGGAGCTTATCGCGATGCGAAGCCAAGAAGGCCTTCATGCCGGCGCCATCACAATCCGAGGCGCCCGTTGCCACAAACCAGATATCGTGACCGAGCAGCTCATCGTCACCCATAGAGGCGACAGCCGAAAGCATATCTTCGGAAGAAGCGCCGTCGGAAGACGTAGCGCCGCCCTTCCAGCCATCGTTATCGTCCTCGAAATTATCCCACGAACCGATGCCGCGACCGGACTTCTTGGCATCGTAATCGTCTTCGACGCCCAGCCAATCACTCATGCTGTCCTGTTCGTTTTTCTTTTTACGACCGAACAGGCCGCCCAGGCCGCGCTTGCGAGACTTGGGTGCCGCCGGGGCGGGAGCCGAAATGGTCTCGATCGGCTGAGCGCCCGACGCAACGGGCATAGGAGGCGCAACGGGTGCCGATGTGGGTTCGGGACCCTGAGCGGTAGCAAAGGGGTCGTTGACCTGTGCGGAGGGGTCGGGAAGGTCGAACAGCGACGTGCGAGACGCAACGTTTGCCTGCTTCATCGACGGCAGCGACGGATCGGGGACCGAAGCCAGCGGAGACGAGGAAGGTGCAGGCGACGGAGCTGACGCCGGATCGGGAACATTCATCTGCGGACGCGGCGATGCCTGGGAGGAAATCTGGGCCATAAGGGAATCGACCGTTTCGTCCTGGGTGGGAGCAACATCGGCAACCGTGGCACCGGAACCACTCGGGGTCGGCATGGTGAAAATCTGCGTGGAGTAAGGCCTCGACTCATCTGTCTCGGGAGCCTCGGAAACCGCAGGCACTTCCTCCTGCTCGACCTCGGTCGAATCATCTTGCTCGGCTGTTGCGTATTGCTCTTCGTCAGAGTTGGCCTCGACGGGCTCGTCCTCGGCGGCATCTTGGATTGCGGCAGCATCAATGGGCTCGTCATCGTCTGCCGCGTCGTCCTGCTCATCGGAAGGAGGAAGGGGCTCGGCAATCGCGGTGCCTTGCTTTTCAAACGTTATCGTGGAATCGAACTTCGCGGCATCAAACGACATGGTGCTATCGACGTGCTGCTGAGCCTCGAAAGACGTTGTTGCCTCAACAACATCCGCGGACGCCGGTTGCTGGGACTCAAAGGACGTCGTAGCTTCGGCAGCGTCGACGGGCACGGACTGCATAGCCTCGTCCTGCTCGAACTCTTGCGCCGCGCGCTCACGTGCCGCCTCGGCTGCCTGCTGCTGAGCGATAGCCTCCTGCTCGGCAGCCTCGCGTGCGGCAGCGCGCTTCTCCTCGAAATCGTCGACAAATTTCCTGCCCTTTGCAAGCGCACCCTTAAAGAAGTTGGAAGCGCCGGCGCCAATCGAAGAGAACGCGGATGCAATATCGGCATGGGGCGTTGCCGCGGGAATCTCGGCCGAGAAATCAGTATCGCTCTCGTAAGACGCACGCCTCGGCTGTTCAACGTAATCGTCGTCAGACTCGTCCGCAACGTCTTGCGCCGGCGCGGCGGGAGCCAAAATGTCCAGTCCTGCCGCGGGATCGATCGCGGACACTGCCTCGGGCTCGGCAACGGCAGCGGTAACCACGGCAGACTCATCATCCACGGTGGCAACGGGCGCAGGCGCCGTCACGACGGGAGCAGGCTCGGCCTCAAACGTCGGCTCCTCGCCCTCCTCGTAATCGAGCGTGCAGGACTCGGGAAGCATTCCGAGCGCACGGATGGCATCCGAACCAAAGCGGATGTTGCCGGCGGCATTGCGATAGAGCTTGAGCTCGGGCTCGGCCGCGACAGGCTCCTCCGCCGGCTCGGCAGCGGGAACCTCGTCATTGAACTCTTCGGCCTGGACAGCCTGATTCTGATCCTCGGGCACAATGGCGCCAATCAGCGTCTCGTCGGCAGACGCACCCTCAAAGCCCTCGATCTGCTCGTCGAAAGCCTCACCCTGTTCGGGCTCGGCCGGAGCGTCGGGAGCAATCGGCTGACCGAACTCGTCCTCGGCGTAGGTAGGCTCTTCATACTCGATGGTGTTGCCGTAGTCGTTTTGCTGCTGGGCCGCGGCATACTCCGCCGCCGCGCGCGCCATTTCCTCGGCACGACGCTTCTGCTCCCCAAAATAGGTATCGAACGGAACATCGTCGGGAAACTCGTTTTCGCCTTGGAAGGGAGCAACGTTGTCCATAACGCCGAGCATAGCGGCGACAGAAGACTTGTTGCACACCGCGCCGGACGTATAGGGAAGAATGTGGCGGTTAGAGATGATGTTTGCCGCGTTGACAAGTGCAACGAGGGAAGCGAGGATCGCGACAATCCACAGCAGAACCTTGAGCGCGCCGGGGAGCGGCAGGATACGCAGGATGGCAACGGCAGCGGGGGCAACCGTGGCAACGGGCAACAGCTTGGCAATGAGCGCACGATACGAAGCATAAGGCTCGCGGGCGAGCAGCTCAGCACGGGGAGAGTCGTAGTGTGCGACAACGACCACCGGGCGGTTGCGCGGAGACGCAAGCGGGCCCGAGGCCTTGTGGTAGGCGATGACATTTTGGCTCACGCCCGTCTTGCCCAGGCGCGAAACCACGGGGTGGCCCGTGCGCTCGAGCACGTAGAGCACGGCACCGACAATGGCCAGTAAGGTGCCGACCAAGCCGATACCGCCGCCGATGCCCATCAGCAGGGCGCCGGCAAACGCAAGGATGCCAGTAACGGCAAATGCCAATCTACTGGGCGCCGGGGCATTGAACTCCTGAACCTCGGGATCAAAGCCGTGGTTGCGGAAGATCTGAGCGATATCCTCGGCAGCCAGGCGCTCTTCTTCGCTGCATGCCGGCGTAATGCCGGTGTTCTGCAGCAGGTGGTTAATATAGTTCTGGGTGTTCGCCATGTGCGCTCCACATCCATAATCCGACAAATAGGCCCAATGCTTGCACATTAGAACCGTATATAGTCGAAAGTATACCCCGAGCGAGCGCAAACGACCGAATTCGGGCCATCTTAACGCCCCGAGCGGACAAGGATATAGCCTAATCTCCATATCGGACTAAAATCATGGCAGCAAACCACCTTCCCATGCGAGGACTCTATGACGGCAAGCGACGCGACCGCGACAATTAAAAAGGGAAATTCGGAGCCAAGTTTCGATAAAACGGCTCAGCGTATCCTCAATCTTTTCTTTGTGCTCAGCAGCTCCCCCGAACCGCTGACGACCGAGCAGATCGTCTTGGATTCTGACCTGGGATATGGCTCGGGCAACATTGACTCGGATAAGCGCAAGTTTCGGCGCGATCGTGACAAACTGCTCGAGCGTGGCATCTTAATCAAGGAGGTTCGCCCCGCCGGTGCGCAGGAGACCGAGGAAAGCTCGTGGACAATCGACCGCGAGCACACGTTTGCTGCAGGCGGCCTCATCACCGCAGACGACGCCGATATCCTGCTCAACGCCATCGACCAGACGTTAGCGGCCGGCTCATCCACCTTTGCCGCGCCGCTTGCCGATATTCGCTCCAAGATTGCCTACCTCACCGGCATGTCGGCGGTGGACGATGCGCCGGTCTGGCGCTCTCCCACCGTCGATGCGGTATGGAGCGCCTTTGCCGAGCGGTGCGCGCTGCGATTTTTATATCAGAACGGACGCGGCGAGCAGAAAGAACGTACCGTCTGCGTCTACGGCATGTTCGAGCGCGAGGGCATGGCGTACTTCTGCGGCCTCGACAATGTCACCGACGACATCAGGACATTCCGCTGCGACCGTATCGTTCGCGCCTGGCGTCCTTCGAAGGCCTACGTTATCCCTGCGGACTTCAACCTCAGCGACTACCTGTTCTTTGAATTCGATTTTGCCGACCGCCCGCCCGTTGCGGCTACGTTCTCGTTCGCCCCGCAGACGCAGATCGATATGATCAACGGCCTCACGCGCGGGCGAGGTGAGCTCGCACACACCGATTCGGGATGGACTTGGACCGTTGACGTGCGAGATCTTGAAGCCGCCGCCTCATTTTGCATGGCCCACGCCATGGACGGCATGAGGCCCATGGCCCCCAAATCGCTCAAGCAGGCGTGGAACCACCTCATTGAAAGGACGGTGCACGAGCATGCCCGTGCGTAAACTCACCAGCGAGCAGAGGCTCTCGCGCGCCATCGACATCATGGAGGCCCTCTACGCCGCCGGCGAGAGCGGCATGACACGAACCGAGATTTGCAGTCGCTTTGACATCACGGGGGCGTCGCTCGACGAGATTCTCGAGATCGTCTCGACGCTCGCGGACCGAGAATCGGGTGCGCGTATCATCTGCGAATGCCACGGCGAGCGCGTGGTCCTCACCGGTGACGCCGGGCGTGTACTACCGCTGCGCCTGAGTGCCGCCGAGGGCGCTGTGCTCAACCACGAACTTGAATCGTTGGGGATCGAGCCCCAGGCGGCGGCTCGAATTCGACATGCTCTTCTACCCGAAGAGCTCGGCTATAACCAGCACGTCTTTGACACCGTCAACCACGGGTCGCACTGGCAGCAGCTGAGCTGCGCCATTCAGGACGGCGTTCGCTGTCGTATCTCGTATCGCTCGATGGACGATGCGCGGCCACGCGAGCGTCTGGTCGACCCCTTGCGCATTACAGCAAACGGCGACCAAACATATCTGATTGCCTGGGACATCGCGGTCGATGAGCAGCGCACCTATCGCATGGATAAAATCGAGGGACTCGCCTTGACGGAAGACTCCGTCGTGCCTCACGCACCGGACGTTGCATCCCTCCACGATTCCCTTGCCCGGACGCAGCGTAGCGCAAAGCTCTTGATGCCATTCGATATGGCGGAGCATCTGGACTGGGCCGGCATCACCCTAATCGAACGCAGCGGGACAGACATGGCAACGGTAACCGTACATTACGGCTCCGAGCGTTGGCTGCTGAGCCAGATAATCGCAGCGGGCGGAGCCATCCGCATCTTGGATGACCCCGCCCTGTCAAAGCGTCTGTGCGATATGGCAAAAACCCTCGTCTGTCCGCTTTAGCGCCGCCGCTCGTGGCGTGCACGCCACAGCTGTAGATAGTGCCCGATCTGCGCCGATTCGATGCGCTGGTAGGAGCTCGTGGGCAGCGACGTTAAGAACTTCTTGCCATAGCCCTTCGTCACCAGGCGAGGATCCGCCAAGATCAGCACGCCGCTATCGGTCGACGAGCGAATCAAACGCCCCGCGGCCTGCTTAACCTCGAGCACCGCCTCGGGCAGCGAATAGCGCGCCCATGCGCGGTCTTCGCGCAGGTTGCGCTCGCACGAGAGCGGGTCCGTGGGGCTCGAGAACGGCAACTTGGGAATGATGACGCAGCGCAGCGTCTCGCCGCTGGCATCAAACCCCTCCCAGAAGGCCTTGAGCGCAAAAAGCGACGAGGTCGGTTCGTTGATAAACCGGTCGCGCAGGCGACGAGGAGATGAGTTGCGCTGCTGGCAGTTGAGCTCCAGACCCGCACGGGCCATCTTGGGCTCAACGCGGGCGTATAGGTCCTCCATGTCGCGCCGATTGGTGAACAACGTGAGCACCGATCCGCCCATGGCAAGATGGGCGTCGACCAGTACGCGCTCGAGCGCCGTAAGATAGCTCTCACGATCGCGCGGATCGGGGATATCGCCCGCAACGACTACAGCCATGTTCGAATCGAAGTCGTAGCTCGAATCCAAGTGCAGCGATGACGACGTTGAAGCACCGATGCGATCAAGGCCGACCGCATGGTTAAAGTGCTCAAAGCTTTTGGACACCGTCATGGTCGCCGAGGCAAAGATAGCCGTGTGAACCTCGGGTAGCCACTCGGTTGCCAAAGCCTCGCCAATGTCGATGCGCTCTGCGGTCATCGACTCTCCGCCGGCACGAAGTCTGCGATTGACCTGCAGCGAATACACGTAGTGCTCATCGGTGCCATCAATGATGAGTTTGAGGTTCTCGGCCAGCTCGTGCAGGCGGCGCGAGATATCACCCAGGTCGACAACAACCTCGGGCTTGTCGGCGGCGACGGCTTGCACCAGCGCGTCGACGCTCTTGTCAGCTTGTTCCAATGCGTCGATGCCAGTGTAGGCCGACTGTAAGAAATCATGCCAGTCGTCTGATTCGCGCAGCTCGGGGCCAATCCATAGATTGGCATTGTCATAACCCCCACGCGCACGGCGGCCGAGCTCGCGAACGCCATCGAACACGTCGGCGATTGCCATGCTCGCGCGGGCAACCGTCGACGTCGCCTTGGCAGTAAGGCCCAGATAGAGCGTAGAGCCCTCGGAGGTTGCCAAATCACGGGAAACCTGGCTTAGCGCGCCGGTGCTCGAGCCACCCAGGCGCTCGAACAGGACGCGTGATTCGTCCGCCGACACCACGCGCGCCCACTGACGGCGCGCCTCGCGCTCGATGGAATGGGCCTCGTCGATTACCCAATGACGAATCGGCGGCAAAATCCTGCCCTCGGCCGCGACGTTGCGGAACAGCAGGGAATGGTTGGTGACCACCACATCGGCATGCGCCGCACGACGGCGAGCGCCGTGGACCAAACATTTATCAGGGAAAAACGGGCAGAGGCGACG
Organism: Collinsella sp. AM43-1; assembly: GCF_003467925.1. Lineage (NCBI taxonomy): Bacteria > Bacillati > Actinomycetota > Coriobacteriia > Coriobacteriales > Coriobacteriaceae > Collinsella > Collinsella sp. AM43-1. The sequence goes on from NZ_QSFR01000018.1 coordinate 28,057, forward strand.
AGCACACTCGCGCGAGGCCGTCGTAAAGTCGGGACGGTTGACGCTGCGCCACCGAATGCCGAGCGAGTCGAGGTCGCCATCGGCTGATTGGCAGACGTACGCCATAATGACCGCGACCGCCGTGAGCGTGTCCGCCGGATCGCGCTTGGTGGTAATCTCGACCTGGCCGCGGCTCATGCGCTCAAGCTTGCGCAGGCACGGATAGTGGTCATACCCCTTGAGAGCGCAAAATGACAGACCACCGTCCAGTTGCTCCGCAAGTTTTGGCAGCTCATGGTACATGAGCTGGTCGGCAAGATTGTTCGATTTGGTCGCAATACCAACCGTGATGTTGTTACGGCGTGCTGCCTCGGCAAAAGGCACCAGATAGGCCATCGATTTGCCGACGCCGGTGCCTGCCTCAATTACTCGATGAGTGCCCGTGACCAGCGCATCGCGGACCTCGAGCGCCATCGCGATCTGCTCATCACGCGGCTCGTAGGTGGGATACATGCGATTGACCAGGCCACCTGGCGCATAGTCTGCCTCGATCTCCTCACGACTCGGCATCTTGAGAACCGGCAGTTCATCGGCGTCCACCCGATCGTCGGCGCGATCGGCCTTGAGAACGTCAGCACGAGCGGCGCTGAGAGAGAAGATGGAACCAGGGTTCTGCCCTGCCAAGAATGAGAAGATAGGACGATAGGACCAAGGCACGTCCGGATGCATGTCGGCTAGGCGCGCCATGAGGCCCTGGGGCAAGTCGGTGAGCGCCACGAGCAACACGCGCCATACGCCACACAGGGCGTCGACGTCGGCATTGGCACGGTGTGATACCGAGTCGCAGCCAAACAGATCGGCCATAAAAGACAGCTTGTGCGAGGCCAGGCGCGGAAGCGCGATGCGCGACAGCGCCAGCGAATCGATCCAAATATCGCTCACGTTGACGCCGCCTTTGACCGACTCGATAAACGAGCGGTCGAACGTGGCGTTGTGTGCGATCACCGGGCAGCCACCGACAAAATCGGCGAGAGCGGCGACGGCCTCAACCGCCGACGGGGCATCTGCAACATCGGCATTTGTAATGCTCGTGAGCTCGGTAATCTCGGCGGGAATCAGCTGCCTGGGATGCACGAAGGTATCGAAGCGGTCGACGACCTCGCGGCCCGAAAGACGGGCCGCCGAGATCTCGATCAGCTCGTTGTCCTGCACCGAAAGACCCGTGGTCTCGGTATCGAGGATAATCACATCTTCCTCGATAAGGCCGAAGGACTGCGTTTTGGCGCGGTCGGCAAGCGTGGCATAGGAGTCGATGACAAACTGCGGCGTTCCTGACGAAACCGCGTCCTCGATTAGCATGCAATGCCCGCTCGACGAAGGCCCATACGGATCAGGCTGTCACAGACCTGCGGGAACGTCATGTCGTCGGTGTGGCGGATCTCATCCGGATACAGCGACGTATCGGTCATGCCGGGAATGGTATTGGTCTCGAGGATAACGGGGCCGTCCTCGCTCACAATAAAGTCGCTGCGCGAGATACCCAGGCAACCGAGGGCCTTGTGAGCGGCACAGGCAAGTTCCTGAGCGCGAGCGTAATTCTCGGGTGAAATCTGCGCCGGAATGCGATGGATATCCGTAGGGTCGACATACTTCACGTCCAGATCGTAGAACTCGCAGTCCTCGGGCTTACGAATCTCGACAATCGGCAGGGCGCGCACGTCATCTTCGCCGTATACGCCGACGGTGACCTCGGTACCCTCGATGCACTTCTCGACCAGCACTTTGTCGCCGTACTCAAACGCCTTGGCGATTGCCGCGGGCAGCTCGGAGGGCTCATGGACCAGGGAAATGCCATAGCTGGAACCGTTGACGGCCGGCTTCACAAAGCAGCGCTCGCCACAAACCTCGACGATATGATCGATATCGACTTCGTCGCCCACCTCGAGCGCAAGGCCGGGGGCAATGGGAATGCCCGCCTTGGCGTATAGGAGCTTAGAGACCTCCTTGTCGGCACCGCAGGCGCTGGCAAGTACGCCCGAGGCCGTGTAGGGGATACCCATGGTCTCCATGGCACCCTGCATGGCGCCATCCTCACCGCCGGCGCCGTGCATGGCGATAAATGCCACATCGAATCCGCCGGTCGCCATGGTTACCATAAAGTCATCAGCGGCCGTGTCAAGCAGCTCCACCGAGGTGTAGCCGGCTTCCTTCAGTGCCACCACAACGTTCTTTCCCGAATCGAGCGAGATCTCGCGCTCGGCGGAATGACCGCCCGCCAAGACCGCTACGTGCATGTTCTCTAGGCTTTTACCCGGCATGGGCAGACTCCTCCTCTATAATTTCTGCAGCTGATACCATATTGTAGCGATACCCTCTACGTTTCCCCAAAATCGAAAGGCTTCCATGAATCCCAAGACTAAATCTCAGGACATTCGCGACTTGAGCCAAAACGATATTCGCGAGCTCGTGGCCGAACTTGGCCAGCCCGCCTTCCGCGCGAAGCAGCTCATCGAATGGGTCTTTGAGAAGAACGTTTGTTCGTTTGACGATATGACCAACCTTCCCAAGGCTTTCCGTGAGCAGCTTAAAGAGGCTTTTGCCTTTGATACGCCGACTGAACTCACCAAGCAGGTTTCCAAAGATGGCTCGCGCAAGTATCTGCTCGAGTACCACGATGGCATTTCCGTCGAGACTGTCGGCATGCCCCGTCGTAACAAACTTTCCGTCTGCGTTTCCACCCAGGCAGGCTGCGGCATGGGCTGCGCGTTTTGCGCTACCGGTCTCAACGGCCTCAAGCGCTCTCTGACCGCTCAAGAGATCGTCGACCAGGTGCTTCATGTATCCAACGACTTTGGCGAGCGTGCCACAAGCGTTGTCTTCATGGGCCAGGGCGAGCCGTTTGCCAACTACGACGAGGTTCTCAAGGCATTGCGTATCCTCAACGACCCCGATGGTATCGGTATCGGCGCTCGTCACCTCACCGTCTCTACCAGCGGCGTTATTCCCGGTATTCGCAAATTTGCCGACATCCCCGAGCAGTTCACGCTTGCCGTTTCCCTGCATTCCGCCATCCAGTCGACGCGCAATAAGCTCATGCCCGGTGTTAAGAAGTACACGCTGCTTCGCCTTCACGAAGCGCTTCAGCTCTACACCGAGAAGACTGGCCGCCGCCCGACCTATGAGTATGCCATGATCGAAGGCGTCAACGATACGAATCCCGAGATGCAGGCACTCTGCGACTTCTGCGAGGGAACGCTGTGCCACGTTAACCTGATTCAACTAAACGACATCGAGGGCAGCCCGCTCAAGCCGTCGCCGATTCATAAGGTTGAGGATCTTCAGCGTCGTCTTGAGTCCCGTGGCATCGAGACCACGATTCGTAACTCCCGTGGTAACGATATTGACGCCGCTTGCGGACAGCTGAAACAGCGCTTCAAAGTTCAGAAGAACGCATAGGGGAGTCTTACTCCAAAACGTTTCATGTGAAACATCGAACGGCCCCGGTTGCAGGATATGCAACCGGGGCCGTTTCATTATTGACATCAATTTTGGACCAGCTGCTACCTTTCCCATTATTTACGGACAAAATAAGGGGCCCTTGTCTCATGAATCAGACAAGGACCCCTTAAAATATGCAGGGTAATTGTTAGGTACCTAATAGCCTACATTTTCCCATTGGTTGCTAACCCAACCTTGATTAATCTTAGGATTTTTCGTTACCTGAGCAGTGCGCATGGCAACATCTTCTGTCATAACATCCATTTTCTTCTTTGACGTATCAACGATATCTTGCGCGCCACGAAGCAAACGACCTCGAAGTTCATCGTCTGTCGCGATCTTATAGCCAGCAAAGGCACCAGCCGCGACAGTCGTCGCCAATGCAATCGCAGTAAAAATCTTATTCCTCATCTTGGCCTCCTTGATCAAACTGAATCATTTCACCAAGAATACGAGAGAGCTCTTCCTCGTCTTTAAACTCAATCTCAATCTTATTCTTTCCACGCGAGCTCTTCACACGAACGTTGGTATTAAATACCTGACGAAGTACACGCGCAGCCTTTTTAAAAGACTGAGGCGTTGCAGGCCGTGGCGTCTTAGTTGTCTCTCCGGCAGAAAACAATGGAGCAAGATTTTCTGTCGCTCTTACGGAAAGGCCCTCCGCAACAACCTTCTCTGCAAGTCGAATTCGCGCGTCCTCATAGGGAACTGCAAGAATCGCACGTGCATGTCCAGCAGTAAGTTTACCCTCAAAAATCATCTGCTGAACTACTTCGGGGAGATCGAGAAGGCGCAGCGAGTTTGTAATTGCAGAGCGTGACTTGCTTACTGCTTTCGACAATGCCTCCTGGGTCATACCGCTGGCATCGATAAGCTGGCGATAGCCCTTAGCCTCTTCGACGGGATTCAGATCAGAACGCTGAAGGTTTTCGATAAGAGCAAGAGCCAGCATCTCTTCATCATTAACATCTTTAATGATGACAGGCAGTTCCTCAAGACCAGCAAGCTTTGATGCCTGATACCGACGCTCACCAGCGATGATCTCATAGCCGTTTCCATGCTTGCGAACCAAGAGCGGCTGCAAAACGCCATGCTCTTGGATTGACTCGCTCAACTCGCGAAGTTCAGTTTCATTAAAATGAATTCGCGGTTGATTAGGGTTGGGAACGATATCCTCAATAGGTAGTTTTGTTACAGATGCGGCATTTGAAGCAGATACAGCAGAACCACCGGTCTCATACTCGGCCTCTGAGACCAAAGCATTGAGTCCACGTCCCAATCCGCCACGTTTCTTTACACTAGGCACGCTTGATCACCTCTTTTGCAAGGTTCATATACGCTTTTGCACCCTTATTTTGAGGTGCATAGGTAATTACCGGTTCTCCAAAAGACGGAGCTTCGGAGATTTTAACCGTACGGGGGATTAGCGTCTTAAATGCCTTATCACCAAAGTACGATTGAACCTCCTCAACAACCTGATTCGATAGAGAAGTACGCGAGTCATACATGGTCATAAGCACACCATAGGTGTCTAAGCCCTTGTTCAGACGTGATTTGACCATCTTCATTGACTCTAGCAGCTTCGTAACGCCCTCGAGTGCGTAGTACTCGCACTGGATCGGAATCAAAACGCTGTCTGCTGCGGTCAAGGCATTGATAGTAAGCAGGCCGAGTGAAGGAGGACAGTCAATGAAAATAAAATCGAACTCGTCCTGAATCGGCTCAAGCAAATCTTTGAGGCGGGTTTCACGAGCAATTGCGCTTACGAGCTCAATTTCGGCACCTGCAAGCTGAATCGTAGCTGGAATTACGAATACCTTTTTGCAATTTGTATCAAGAACAAGCGATTCTGCCGGCACATCATTCAACAATGCATCATAGATGCAGCGATCAAGGTCTTCTTTTTCAATTCCAAATCCACTGGTGCTGTTTCCCTGCGGATCAAAATCGACAATCAGTGTCTTACGACCCTGCTCACCCAGTGCTGCTGCAAGGTTCACAGCCGTCGTTGACTTACCGACGCCGCCTTTTTGATTGATGATTGCAATGATACGCGTGTCTTTTGCGCTCTTAGAACGCTTAACGTCGCGAAATCCCACGGTCCCTCCTGGTGTGTATTAAAGCTGTCAAACGGAGGATGTTTCACGTGAAACATTCCGATTCGATATCAACCGCCATGTTTCACGTGAAACACTGCATGTTGTTAGTATCCATTATGTTTCACGTGAAACATCTAGGCAAGCGGATTCTTCTTTGCCATGCCATTTGCACGAGGCAATGAAACGGATGCCGGATGACTCTTTTTAAGAACAATGAACTCCCTGTGGCCCAAGCCCTCAGGCAAATCGATTGCGTCATTCAGAAGCAAAGTGAAGCCGCAAATCTTAGCTGCTGACATGCCGGAAGCAAGCTCCTCATCGGAAGGATTACCCTTGGTGATAACAAATAGCCCTCCGTCTTTGAGGAACGGAGCAGCATACTCAACAAGAATCGGTAGAGGGGCAAGTGCGCGGGCGGTTACGACAGAAAACTGCTTCTTATGGCTTCGAGCATATTCTTCAAGGCGATCATGAACCGCATGAGCATGTTTCAATCCAAGAACATCAACAAAAGAATTGACAGCATCAACCTTCTTACCAACAGAGTCAATATAAGTAGCTTTACGATGCGTGGTTATGGTTAACGGAATACCAGGGAAGCCCGCACCTGTTCCCATATCGAGCAAAGCTCCCTCAGGAGCCTTATTGATATAGGGGAGCAAAACAAGTGAGTCGAGGATATGAAGTACCGCAGCATCTTCTATGTTAAGAATACGGGTGAGATTGGTTGTCTTATTTGTTTCCAGAACCAAATCCAAATGTTGAATACATTTCCTCAGCTCAGTATCAGTTACGCTCAAGGAATACTCTTTGCAATAGGAAGTTAGACGACTCAACATCTTGTCAGCCTGCTGATCAGTAAGTACTAACAACGAAAGCTCCTTTCTGACAAAAATCAGTGTATCGAGAACTTTTGACAAAAAAAGGGGACGTGGAAACCACGTCCCCTTAGCATAAGCTCGAGTGGATTAACGAGCAACAATTACCACATGGCGATCGGGGTCAGAACCCTCAGAATGAGTATCGACGGCGTCATTGCCACGAAGTGCAATGTGAACCAGTCGGCGCTCGTAGGCATTCATGGGCGGAAGCGAAACACTCTTATGAGTGCGGATGGCACGCTCGGCAGCAGACTGAGCCATGGAGGCAACCTTGTCCTGACGGCGGCTCTTGTATCCCTCGACGTCCACTACAACCGGATACCTAAAGCCGAGCTTACGGCTAACCAGCAGAGAGAACATAACCTGAAGGGCATCAAGCGTACGTCCATGGCGACCAATGAGAACAGCAAGATCAGGAGCAGTTACATCCAGAATCAACTCGCCCTCATCGCCTTCATATTCATCGATAGGAGAGTTGGCGGCATCGAAGTGCGAAAGGATGGAACGCAGAATAGAAATCGCAACATCGGCAATGGTGTCGAGTTCCTCATCAGTCAGCTCTTCACCAGCCTTGTAGCGCTGTGCAATCTCGGGATAATCGCCCGCGACCTGCGGGGCAACCTCCTCAAGCATATCCTCGATGATCTCTTCAGACATAACGTACTCCAAAAGTTAGGTACCTAAATAAGATTGATATCCCACTACTTCTTCTTGTGCGGGCGCGGCTTCTTCTCGCGACGAGTGACCTCAACCTGCAGCGGCGCGTTCTTAAGGCGCTCCTCCTCATCGGCCTTCGCCTTGTCGATGACCTTCTGCGTCACAAAAATCTGCTGGATAACCTGCCAAGCAGACGAGACGTCGTAGTACAGCAGAACACCAACGGGAAGGCTCCAGCCCATCCAAAGCATCATGACCGTCATGACAACGGCCATCATACGCATGCTCTGAGCCTGCTGGCCGGTCTGGTTGCGCGACATATAGAGCTGCGGAATCAGGGTCAGGACAGCGAACAGGATCAGGCAGACCAGCGCAGGCAGCGCGACCATAAAGCCATCGGCAAAGGAGGCACTCGGCGTGGTGGTCAGGTCGGGCAGAATATTAAAGAACGAGAACGTGCCGTCGTTAAAGTAGTCCGGCAGGTTACGCAGCAGCGTAAATAGGGCGAACAGGACAGGCATCTGAATCAACAGCGGCAGACAACCAGCCATCGGGTTGAACTTGTTCTCGCTGTAGAACTTCTGCATTTCCTCGGCCTGACGCTGGGGATCGTCGGCATAGCGCTCCTGGATCTCGAGCATCTTGGGCTGCAGCACCTGCATGCGTGCCGTCGACTTAGTCGACTTGAGCATAAGCGGCGTCAGCAGCAGACGGATGATGACCACCAGGATGATAATGGACAGGCCCCAGTCGACCGCAAAGGTCTGGATGAGCTTGAGCAGCTCGAAAAGGATGTTAACGATCCAATCCCACATGTAAGTTTTCCTCCGATAGCGAGTGCCCGCTAGGGCACAGGGTCATAACCGCCGACGTGCAGGGGATTGCAGCGAGCGATGCGCCTCACGGCAAGCCAGCAGCCTCTCAAAACACCGTACTTCTCAATCGCCTGGACGGCGTATTGCGAGCACGTTGGGTAATAAATGCAGGCGTCAGGCAATAAGGGCGAAATAACCTGTTGATATATGCGAATAGGAGCGATGGCAACACGTCGCAAAACGTGATTGCTCATCGCTCCTCCCCGGCAACGCCGGCGCGTTTCATAAGCGAACGCAATGCATTGTCCATCTCCTGCGGCGAGGAAACCCTCGTCTTGGGAGTTGCGAACAAGATGATGTCATAACCCGCAACGGGAAATCCACAGCTGCGGGCGGCCTCGCGCATCACACGCTTAGAACGGTTGCGCACGACAGCACAACCGAGCCGTTTAGCACCAACGAAGGCGACCCTTCCGGAGTCGCCTTCGCCAACCGATTCACATATGGTCATTCGAATCAGAGGGTGATTGAAACGACGCCCCTGACTGAACACATGCTCGAAATCTTGCCGAGACTTAATAGTCTTCATGCGAGATGTGTGTATCGCTGCTAGACAGTGAGACGCTTGCGGCCCTTGGCGCGACGACGGGCGAGCACGGCACGACCACCCTTGGTGGCCATACGGGCACGGAAGCCATGGGTCTTGGCACGCTTACGCTTATTAGGCTGATACGTACGCTTCATCTTAAGTTCCTCCTGCTGCATTTCGAGTGTCCGCGGGGGCGCGGACGCAGATATAGACACGTGAGCTTGAAGATTGTAGGGAAATCAATGTTCAAATGTCAAGAAATCAAAGGTAAAAGGTTGCGCAGTTCACACGGTTCCCCCATAAGCCGAGCTCGATTTAGCGGTACATGGCAACTTTTCACGATATTTCATCGAGTTTTCAACAGGTCATGTTGGCAATGTTGAGAACTTTTCGTCCGTTTTCCAAAGTTTTCAACAGGTTTTGAAAAGTTGTCGAAAGATGAGAAACATTGCACGGTGAGCTACTATTTGTTCGAAACCTTTTGAAAGATTGCGAGCGGCATGTCTGACGACTTTTACACCATGGTCGATTCCGGAGACCCGGCACCCGACAACGAGCACATCACCGGCGTGCGCGAAGAGCGTAAGGAAGGCGAGCAGACGACCACGCAGGCGCCAAAAGCCATGTACGCCGCGCGCATCGCCGTCTATGACGACATGCTGTCGACACCGCGTGTGATCGTCATTGATCCGCAAGATGTCCGCACGTATTTGGAAGAGACGACCAACACCGTCTACCAGTGTATGAAAGAGCAAGGTGGCCACATCTCGCTCATGGTCATCCGCGAGATTGTCGAAAACTTTATCCACGCACACTTTGCCGAGCCCATCATCTCGATTCTGGACGGCGGAGACACCATCCGCTTTGCTGATCAAGGACCCGGCATCGACGACAAGGAGCGCGCTTTCGACTTTGGCGTTACCAGCGCAAACAGCAAGATGAAGCGCTATATCCGTGGAACAGGAGCAGGGTTTCCCATGGTGCAGGAGTATTTGGAAAACGCCGGCGGGGCCGTGTCCATCGAGGACAATATGGGCAACGGCACCGTGGTTACGGTAAGCCTGGACCCTAAACGCGTGCAGGAAATCGAACGCGCCGGCGGGCGCGGTGCTGCCGTGCGGCCCGAGACGGAGCAGCCCGCATATCCCCTGCCGGGAGCTTTTGCGCAGCAGCCCATGGCAACGCAACAGATGCAGCCCCCCGTGGGACAGATGCAGCAGCCCGGAATGCTTCCTACACAAGAGCCCCAGGCGGCATCGATGTCGATGCCGCCAAACGCGCCAGAGGCCATGCCGCTGGCGGATCAGGATGCAGCAGCAATGCAGCAGGCGACGGGGGCACCGGGTGGCCAGCAAATGGGCTATCAGCCGTACCAACAGGGATATCCATATCAGCAGATGCCGCCACTGGGGTATGGCCAGCAGTTCCCGCAGCAGTACCAGCAGGGATATCAGCAGCCGTACCAGCAGATGCCGCAGCAGCAGTACAACCCCTGGGCCCAGCAGATGACTCCGCAGCCTTACCAACAGTGGCCTCAAAGTTTTCAACAGCAAATGCCGCCGATGCAGAGTTCTCAACAACCAGCAGCTCAAATGATGTATCCTAATGCAGCAAATCAGTATGCGCAGCCACAGCCGGACGTGTTCGTAAGCGATCGCGGCAACGCCGCGCTGGGCTATCTGGCGCAAAATCAAGCGTGCGGTGCAACCGATCTGGCGAGGGCGTTTGGAAACTCGGCCCCCACTTGGTCACGCACGCTCAATGACTTGGCGCAGGCCGGCTTGGTCATCAAGCATGGCCAGAAATACCATCTGACCGAACTCGGCGCCGCTCGTGTGCGAGCTCAGAGCTAAAGAACGGGAGAGACAGTGGACGAGGAAGCAAGCATCATCCTGGGGGATGCCATCGCCTTTTGCCAGCGCGACGGCCAAGATGCACGCCTCATCAACATGCTGGGGCAATCGCGCGCCATAAGCCTGACCGAAGATACGCTCACGATCGAGGCCCCCTCGCGCTTTGCCATCGCGCAGCTCAAAAAGCATCAGCCGACTATTGAGGCCTATCTGGAAGAAATCGCCTTTGCTCCGATCGCGCTCGACATCGTGGCACCGCAAGGCGCAACGGCCGAATCCGCTGCCGCGACGGCGCCCGCCACGGCTCCCGCTGCTTCCCCTGCGGCGCCAGCCTCCGCAGGCGACGTGCCGACAATCGAGCACCAGCACAGCGATGTTTCCCGTGAAACCATGGCACCGTTGCCGACCGCCGCTGCGACGTCAACGAACGCACCCGTCACGCACATGCCCATCGCTCATGACGCAGCGGCGGGCGCGGATTCGGGCATTGCAATCAAGAACACGCTCTCGGCCGATGATTTTCGTCGCATGATGAACCAGATGAAGGGCGGAGCGCCGACTAAGTCCACGCAAGCCGCGACCCCCGCTTCACCCATGCCAGCACCGACCGTGCCGGCCGAGCAGAATACGGATGGAGCCCCACTCGCCGCGAACTCAAAATTTACCTTTGAGAACTTTGTCTACGGCCCCGAGAACAGCCATGCCTATCGCTCGGCACTCAAGTTTGCCGCCCTCGCGGACGAGCGCGGCACGTGCACATCGCTGTTCATCTACGGCAAATCGGGCCTGGGCAAGACGCACCTGCTGCTTGCCATCAAAAACGAGCTCGCCGAGAAGTCGCCCGAGATCAAGGTCAAGTATGCCAACTCCCAGGCATATCTGGACGACCTGATGACCGAGTTCGACCGCCAAAAGAAGAGCAACGCCCCTATCATGCAGGCATACCACGGCGTGGACGTGCTCATCATCGATGACATCCAAAACATCATCGGCAAGCGCGCGAGCGTGGACTACTTTTTCCAGCTCATGGACGAGTTCATCCGCAACAACAAGAAGGTCGTCATCGCGGCAGACCGCGCCCCCAAGGACCTGAGCATGGACGAGCGTCTGACCAGCCGCTTCAACGCCGGCATGCTCTGCCTGGTCGCAGAGCCCAGCTACGAGATGAAATACAAGATCTTGCAGCGCTATTACGAGAACACCATCGTCGCCGCTCCCGAGGCAGGCGACGACTCGCTGCTGGCGGCCTATGGGGGCGACAGCGGGCACCTGACCGACGACCACTTTAAACACATGGCCGAGGTCTCGGGCACCAACATCCGCGAACTCGAGAGCTTTTGCGAGCGCTGCGCCGGCGAGGCGGGCGACCGCGAGCGCGAGGGCGGGGAGCTCACCTTTGACGATATCGACGCCATCGCCAGCCAGTACTTCGACACATCGGCCAAAAAGATCAACGTCCAGACGGTTCAGTCCGTCATCGAAGAGCAGTACGGCGTGACGCACGAGGAGCTCATCGGCCCGCGTCGCAACGCCAATATCGCCAAGGCACGCCATATTGCCATCTATCTGGCCATCGAGATGTGCGAGATGACGACCACGGCGGTGGGCGCCGAATTTGGCAACCGCAACCACTCGACCGTCAGCACGAGCTACAAAAAGGTCCAGAAGATGATCCAGGAAGACCGCACCGTCACCGAAGACCTCAAGTCGCTGCGCGATAAAATTACACTGCGCTCGTAGGGAAATAGAGACACCTGTTGAAAACTTGTCGAAACCACGGGCATAAGGTGTCTAAAACCCAACCCGCGGTGATGAAAAGTTTTGCGCAGGTTTTGAACGTGGAAAACCACCCCTGTTGCACACAGGTTGCTGTCGATTCTCTTTCTGGGTCTGACCTGCGTCTTTGGGAGTAATCAACAGTTTCGTCAGTGCTATTACTATTATTAAGATATTTATATCTATAGAAAGGTATTAAAAGATGAAGTTCACCGTCAGCCAGAGCTCGCTTACACAAGCCATCGGCGTCGTTATGAAGGGTGTCGCTTCGGCATCCACCCTCCCCATCCTGTCGGGCGTGCTCGTTAAGGCCCAAGACGGCATCTTGGAATTCCAGACCTCTAACTACACCATCTCGATCCGTCATCGCATCGCGGCGCATGTCGAAGAAGAGGGCGAGATGGTTATCCCCTGTAAGATGCTCTCCAATATCACCAAGACCCTCCCCGATGCCCCGGTCACCTTTGAGCTGTCCGAGCGCCAGGTGCTGATTGGTTGCGAGAAGAGCTCTTTTAGGCTGAACACGCTCGATGCCAATGACTTCCCCGAGTTTCCGGCCTATGCCATCGAGAGTGCCGTGGAGCTGCCGACCGATGTCTTGTCCGAAATGGTCGGCCGCGTGTGGCGCGTCACCTCGACCGACAAGGCTCGCCCCATCCTGGGCGGCGTGCACATGAAGGTCGAGAACAACACCGTACGCCTGGTGGCGACCGATTCCTTCCGCTTGGCCGTGTGCGACACGCAGGTCGAGACCTCGACCCTCGAGGGATCCTTTGAGCTCAACGTTCCGGCTGACGCCTTTAACGACGCGCTGAACATCATGGCCAGCCAGGCGACCATCATGATCGGGGCTACCGACACCCAGGTCGTCTTCGAGGCCGGCAACACCACCTACGTTTCGCGCCGCATCGAGGGCGTGTACCCCAACTACAAGCAGCTCATCCCCGATTCTTGCGTGACGAGCGTCAAGATCGACGTCGCCGCCTTTAACGCCGCCCTCAAGCGCGTGGCCGTTATCGCGAGCGCCAACCCCGCCGTCAAGTTCGAGATCGATGTCGAGAACGGGCAGATGGGCCTGTCCTCCATTTCCAATGACCAGGACCTTGCGCAGGAGACGATCGATGTCGAGGCCGAGGGCGAGTCGGGTACCATCGCCTTCAACTACCACTACATCTTCGGCTGCCTCAATGCCCTGTCCAAGGAGAAGGAGATCACGCTGGAGCTCAAGAGCTACTCGCAGGCGGGCATCTTTAAGTCCTACGACAAGATCAACTACCTGTACCTGGTCATGCCGGTCCGCATCTAGCGCTGCGCCATGACCATGTTCGCCCGCGATCTTTCCGTCGCGCACTACCGCAGCTTCGATAGCTATCACCTTGCCCTGGACGAGGGCGTGACGATACTTGCGGGACCCAACGCGGCGGGAAAGACCAATCTCATAGAGGCGCTGCAGCTGCTGACGAGCGGCGCCTCGTTTAGGCATCCGACCGCAGCCGAGCTCGTCCATGACGGCGTGGGCTCGTGCAAGATCGAGCTGAGGCTCGAGGGCGACGGCCGCGTGCTTGATATGGGATTGAGCGCGGAGGACGGTAAGCGCTCGTTTAGCCGCAACGGCAAGAGATGCTCTGCCGCCGGTGTGCGCGGGGTTCTTCCGAGCGTGCTGTTTTGCCCCGACCATCTGGACATGGTTAAGCGTGGCGCCAGTGTGCGCCGCGCCGCCCTTGATGACTTTGGCATGCAACTGAGCGCACGCTATGCCGATCTTGCGAGCACCTATGGGCGCTGCGTGACCCAGCGTAACGCCTTGCTCAAGGAGACCTGGTGCTGCCGCGAGATGCTCGGCGCGTGGAACGATTCGATTGCCCGCGCGGGCTCGGCCCTGCTCGTGCACCGGTTGGCTCTGCTCGACCGGCTGGCGGGCCATGTGCACACTGCCTACGGGCAAGTAGCGTCAGGTGAGGCCGCCAACGTGACCTATGCGTCCACGCTGGGGGCTTTGCCCCAGGTCGAGGATCGCGAAGAGCTGAAGGGTTGGGCGTACGAGCGCATGCTGGCCGCCCTTGACGAGCATGCCGACGAGGAAATTCGCCGCGGCGTGACGTTGGTGGGACCGCATCGCGACGAGATCGAGTTTACCGTGGCGGGTCGCTCCGCCCGTTCATTTGCCAGCCAAGGACAGCAGCGCACGCTGGTGCTGTCCTGGAAGGTGGCCGAGGTTGCCGTGGCTCGCGATGTCCTGGGCACCGCCCCACTGCTGCTTTTGGACGACGTGATGAGCGAGCTCGACGGCGAGCGTCGCGGCGCTTTCCTGCGGCTGATTGGCGATGATATCCAGACGGTCATAACTACGACCAACCTGGGGTACTTTACCGATGACCTGCTTGATCGAGCCAAGGTGGTGAGCATGGGTGAGACGTGCTAATTACGAGCGCGAGAGCGAGACAGTCGCCTTCAGCGGGTTTTTGAACGCAGAGCGCCAGCGCATCCTGGCGGCTGCAACGCCTAAGCGCCGTGCGCAGATGGAGGCCGCCGAGGAGTCGCGCACGGTCTATCGCGCATGGAACGCGGTGTGCTCGGGCACGCGCGAGGGGCGGCATGTGACGGGACTGCGCTACCTGCCCGAGTCCAATGAGCTGCTGGTGTATCTCGACTCGCCCTCGTGGACGCAGGAAATGACGTTGTTGCGCGAGATCATCCGCGCGCGCATGGAGCGCGCCGGTGCGCATGTGGACGGCCTGGTGTTCAAAACCACCGCGCCCGGTCACACGCCGCCCGCCGCCAAGGAGCGCCTGCGCCCGGCGACGACCGAGCGCCCGCCGGCCCCGCACGCCGACCTAAGTGAGGCCGAGTGCACCGAGATCGAGCGCCAGGTGGCGCCCATCGAAGACCAAAAACTGCGCGAGGCCCTCGAGAATGCCATGAGAGCCAGTGCCGAGTGGGCCAAGGGCGTGCAAAGCAAAAAAGAGCCTTAAATCGCATCTGGTGGCCTTGTAGAGCCAAATACCCTCGGTCCCGAGGGTATTTTTTTACGATAAACTAGTAAGGCTGTACACATTTTCTTGACTGAAGGAGGACGTGTGGCAAACGAAAACGATTACGATGGCGGCGAGATTAAGATTCTCGAAGGTCTCGAGGCCGTTCGTAAGCGCCCGGGCATGTATATCGGCTCGACGAGCGCCAGCGGTCTGCATCACCTGGTGTGGGAGATCGTTGACAACTCCGTCGACGAGGCCATGGCCGGTTTCTGCACCGAGATCCAGGTGACGGTCCACGCCGACAACTCCATCACGGTCGTCGACAACGGGCGCGGCATCCCCGTCGACGAGCACCCTGTTAAAAAGATCCCGACGCTCGAGGTCGTTATGACGATCTTGCACGCCGGCGGTAAGTTCGATAACTCGGCCTATAAGGTCTCGGGCGGCCTGCACGGCGTAGGCATCTCCGTCGTCAACGCACTGTCCAAGCGCGTGGTCGTTCAGGTTCGTCGCGATGGCAACACCTACGAGATGGAGTTCTCGCGCGGCAAGACCGTCAAGAAGATGGAGGTCGTGGGCACCTCGGATTCGACGGGCACCACCGTCACCTTCTGGCCCGACGACGAGATCTTCGAGACCTGCATCTACGATTTCGATACGCTGCACAACCGTCTGCAGGAGACAGCGTTCCTCAATAAGAACCTCAAGATCGTGCTGACCGACGAGCGCGAGGCGACTCCCCACGTGGAGGAGTTTTGCTACGAGGGCGGCATCATCGACTTCGTCAAGTTCCTCAACGAGGGCAAGGACGTCCCCGAGGCCTTTAAGGAGCCCATCTACATCGAGGGCAAATCGGACCCGGACGCTCCCGTGGCCAAGATGGGCGAGGTCGAGGTTTCCCTGCAGTGGAATAGCGGCTACGGCGAGAACGTCATGTCGTTTGCCAACGACATCTACACTCCCGAGGGCGGCATGCACCTTGAGGGCTTCCGCACCGCGCTCACCCGCGTGATCAACGACTACGCGCGCAAACAGAACCTGCTCAAGGAAAAAGACGCCAACCTGACCGGCGACGATGTGCGCGAGGGCCTTTCGGCCGTTATCTCGGTCAAGCTGCCCGATCCGCAGTTTGAGGGGCAGACCAAGGCCAAGCTCGGTAGCTCCTATATGCGCGCGCTCACGCTCAAGATCGTGACCGACGGCCTCGCCGATTACTTGGAGGAGCATCCCAAGCCCGCCCGCGAGATCGTCAAGAAGGCGCAACAGGCCTGCAAGGCGCGCAACGCCGCCCGCAAGGCGCGCGAGGCGACCCGCCGCAAGAGCCTGCTCGAGACGGCGTCCCTGCCCGGTAAGC
Source organism: Collinsella sp. AM43-1 (assembly GCF_003467925.1). Taxonomy (NCBI): domain Bacteria; kingdom Bacillati; phylum Actinomycetota; class Coriobacteriia; order Coriobacteriales; family Coriobacteriaceae; genus Collinsella; species Collinsella sp. AM43-1. The sequence goes on from NZ_QSFR01000018.1 coordinate 44,533, forward strand.
TCGCTGACTGCTCAGTGCGCGATGCCGAGCTGACCGAGCTCTTCATCGTAGAGGGCGACTCGGCAGGCGGTTCGGCCAAGGACGGCCGTCGCCGAGACATCCAGGCGATTCTGCCCCTGCGCGGCAAGATTCTGAACGTCGAACGCGTTGGTGACCATCGCGCGTTCTCGAGCGACACCATCCAGTCGCTGATTACCGCGATCGGCTGCGGCGTCACGACGAGTGCCGGCGACGGCGGCGACTTCGATATCACCAAGGCGCGCTACCACAAGATCATCATCATGACCGATGCAGACGTCGACGGTGCGCATATCCGCATCCTGCTGCTGACGTTCTTCTACAAGTACATGCGTCCGCTGATCGATGCCGGCTACGTCTATGTTGCCTGCCCGCCCATCTTTGGCATTAAGGTGCGCAACAAGATCCACTACGTGTATCCCAACGGCCGCCAGCCCGAAGACGAGATCCTGCGCGACACCATCCAGAGTCTGGGCCTGAACCCCGACGATAACGACGAAGACGGCAAGGCCAAGGATGGCAAGATCACCAAGAAGCGCAAGGGCTATACCGTCCAGCGCTACAAGGGTCTGGGCGAGATGGACCCCAAGCAGCTCGCCTCGACGACGATGGATCCCAAGACCCGCATCCTGCAGCGCGTGTCGATCGAGGATGCCGTGGTGGCAGACCGCGCCGTGCGCGAGCTGATGGGTTCCGAGGTCGGCTATCGCCGCGAGTACATCGAGAAGCACGCGCATGATGCACGATTCTTAGATGCCTAACCTGTTCGGCTTTCCCAGCCATCGCACCTCCGCTCTCAATCGTCGGTCGCGTACCCAAGTACGCTTCCCTCCTCTTTCGAGCGAATCTGCGGCACCTGGAAAAGCCGTCTCCGTCCTAGTGACGGGGACGGGGACTATCTGATTTGGACCACGCAAACCATGAGGAGGTAACGTGGCAGACGATATCAACAATAACGAGGGTATGGACGAGGCCGGCGACGCCGGCATGCCCGATGATCTGAAGCGCCTGCTTGCCCGTGCTGAGCAGGGCGAGGACGGCGATCCGGACGCCTATAACCCCGATGCCGATGATGAGGAAGAGGACGACGACGCCGAGCTCGAGGAGAGCTTTGGCGAAGTCGACCGTGGCGCCTCGGCCGGCGAGGATATCAACGGCGGTCAGCTCCAGATTTCGGAGTTCGGCCGCGAGATGAAGCAGTCGTTCATCGAGTACTCGATGTCGGTCATCACGGCGCGCGCCCTGCCGGACGTGCGCGATGGCTTAAAGCCGGTGCACCGTCGCATCCTGTACGCGATGAACGAGAGCGGCATCTACCCCAACCGTCCGCACAAGAAGTCGGCCTGGACGGTCGGCGAAGTTATCGGTAAGTACCATCCGCACGGTGACTTCGCGGTCTACGAGGCCATGGTCCGCCTGGCGCAGTGGTTCTCCATGCGCACGCCGCTCATTGACGGTCACGGCAACTTCGGCAATATCGACGGCGACGGCGCCGCCGCCATGCGTTACACCGAGAGCCGCCTGGCAAAGCCCGCCATGGAGCTCCTGCGCGACCTGCAGAAGGACACCGTCGACTGGCAGCCCAACTACGACGAGTCGCTCGCCGAGCCCCAGGCGCTGCCCGCGCGTTTCCCCAACCTACTGGTCAACGGCAGCCAGGGCATCGCCGTCGGCATGGCCACCAACATCGCCCCGCACAACCTTACCGAGGCGATCGAAGCCACGTGCTACCTGATCGACAACCCCGACGCCACCGTCGACGAGCTCATGCAGATCATGCCCGGTCCGGACTTCCCCACCGGTGCCACCATCATGGGCAGTGCCGGCATTAAGCAGAGCTACGAGACCGGCCGCGGTTCCATTACCGTGCGCGCCAAGGCTCATGTGGAGTCCACCAAGACCGGTCGCAGCCGCTTGGTCTTTACCGAGATTCCCTACATGGTCAACAAGGGCACCCTGCAGGAGAAGATCGCCCAGCTCGTCAACGATAAGCGCATCGAGGGCATCTCGGATATGCGCGATGAGTCCAACCAGAAGGGTATCCGTCTGGTCATCGAACTCAAGAAGGGCGTCATCCCGCAGGTCGTGCTCAACAACCTGTACAAGTACACCTCGCTGCAGACGACCTTTGGCGCCAACAACCTGGCGCTTGTCAACGGCGTTCCCAAATGCCTGAGCCTGCGCGAGATGCTGCAGCACTACATCGACCACCAGGTCGACGTCGTCACCCGCCGCACCCGCTTTGACCTCAAGAAGGCCCAGGCGCGTGCCCATATCCTCGAGGGCTATCTGATGGCTCTCGACCATATCGACGAGGTCATCAGCATCATCCGCTCCTCGCAGACCGATTCTGAGGCCAGCAGCCGCCTGATCGAGCGTTTTGGCTTTACGCCCGAGCAGACCACGGCCATTCTCGAGATGAAGCTGCGCCGCCTGACCGGCCTGGAGCGCGACAAGATCCAGGAAGAGCTGGACGGCCTGCGCCGCGCCATCGCCTACTACGAGGACCTGCTGGCGCACGAGGAGAAGATCCTGGGCGTCATTAAGGAAGAGATGCGCGAGATCTCCAAGAAGTTCGGCGATAAGCGCCGCACCGAGATCAGCCATGTCGAGAAGGACCTGGACGTCGAGGACCTCATTGCCGATGAGGACATGGTCGTGACCATCACCCACACCGGCTATGTCAAGCGCATCCCGGTGGCCGCCTACCGCGCCCAGAAGCGCGGCGGCAAGGGCGTGTCGGGCGTCAACCTCAAAGAGGACGACGTCATCGACGAGATGTTCATCGCGTCCACGCACGAGTACGTGCTGTTCTTCTCGAGCAAGGGTAAGGTCTATCGCCTGAAGGTGCACGAGCTGCCGGTGGGTACGCGCCAGGCGCGCGGTACCGCAATCGTCAACCTGCTGCCCTTCGAGGAGGGCGAGAAGATCGCGAGCGTCATCAGCTGCCGCGAGTTCCCTGCCGACGAGTACCTGATGTTTGCCACCAAGAGCGGCATGGTCAAGAAGACCGTAATGAGCGCATATGACCGCAGCCGCCGCGACGGCCTGATCGCTATCAACCTGCGTGACGACGACGCGCTGCTGAACGTGCGCCGCGTGCGCGAGGGCGACAAGATTATCCTGGCCACCACCGCGGGCAAGGCGATCATGTTCTCCGAGGAGCAGGTGCGCGCCACCGGCCGCGATACTAGCGGCGTTCGCGGTATCGGTATGAAGGACGGCGTGAGCGTTCTGGGCATGGAAGTCACTAACGGCAACGGCGATCTATTCGTCATCACCGAGCGCGGCTACGGCAAGCGCACGCCGGTCGCGGACTACCCGGAGCAGAATCGCGGCGGCCAGGGCGTCTACACCATCCAAATGACCGAGCGTAAGGGCAACCTCGCGGCCATGAAGACGGTGGGCCCGCAGCACGAGTTGTTCATCGTGACGGAGGGCGCGACGGTCATTCGCGTCAAGACCGACGAGATCAGCCAGACTGGCCGCGCTACCCAGGGCGTCAAGATGATGACCGTCGACGACAACGACCGCATCTGCGCCGTAGCCCGCATGACGGCCGCCAAGGAGAAGCCCGAAGGCGAAGGCGCCGAGGCCGCAACCGACGCCGAAGAGGCCCCAGTCGACCTAGGCGACGGCAACGACATGCCAGAGGATCTCCTAGACGAGTAAGAGGCCCTAGCTGGTAGAAAATATCAGACCCCATATATCGGCGGTCGGCGCACCTGCGCGCCGACCGCTTTTTTGAAAACCTTGGGACC